>NZ_JAVKGM010000008.1:0-127171 GCF_031432225.1 Halalkaliarchaeum sp. AArc-GB
GCGAGCGGAGCGACCCGTGAGCGAGCGGAGCGACCCGTGAGCGAGCGGAGCGACCCGTGAGCGCGCCCGAGGCCCCCGTTAAAAAAGGTCGTGATTAGTCCGCCTTCGCCTGCCAGTCCCGCACCGTGTCGGGCCCGACGCCGTCGACCTGGTTGGCCAGTTCGTCCGGCTCAGCCTCCTTCAGCGAGCCGACGTCCTCGACGCCGGCCTCCCGGAGTTTCTCGGCGGTCTTCTCGCCGATCCCGTCGATAACTTCGAGCTCCGACCCTTCCCTCCGGGCCTGGTACTCCCGGTAGTTGCAGATCGGACACCCCAACTCCCACGGCTCATCACCCGAGTGGACCCGGAGGTGGGGCAGATCGTGTTCGTCGCAGCGCTCGTCGGTCACCTCGATTTCGCCCCGGCGTGGCAGCGGCAGCGAGTAGTCGCAGTCCGGATACCGCGTGCAGCCGACCAGCCGAGAGCCGTTGCGGAGCTGCTTGATCGCCAGCTCTCCACCCTCGCTTTCGCCGCAGGCTGGACAGTTGCCGATCACCTCGTCGTCGGCCTCCTCGGCCGCGTCGGCCTTGCACTGGGGACAGCCGTGGACGAACGTCTTCCGCCCGGCGAGCATCTTCACGTGGTGGAGGTCGTGCTCCTCGCAGGTCTCCTCCAGGATCAGCGGCTTCCCCGTGGAGGGCAGCGGCAGCGTGTACTCGCAGTCGGGGTAGCCGTCGCAGCCGACGAAGTAGGAGCCGTATCTCGATTTTCGGACCAGCAGCTGGGAGTCACACTCCGGACATGGTCCCAGCGTCTTGTCGGCCTTCAGCGACTCCTGGAGGTGGTTCCCGATCTCCTCCCTGGAGTCTGCAAGCTCCTCGAAAATCCGCTCGAGTAGCTCCTTCGACTCGTCGGTCACCTCGTCGTACTCCTTCTCGCCGTTTGCGATCGCCGCCATGTCCCGTTCCAGCTGGGCGGTCATCCCCTCGCTGACGATCGGTTCGGCGAACTTCTCTGCCGCCTCGACGACCGCCTCCGCGAGCCGCGTCGGCCGGGGCGGATCGTTCTCCACGTAGCCGCGGTCGTACAGCTTCTCGATCGTGTGGTGTCTCGTTGCCTTCGTCCCGATCCCGAGCTCCTCCATCTTCTCGATGAGCCGCGACTGGCCGTAGCGACGGGGCGGCTGGGTTTCCTTCGCCTCAAGCCGGCGTTCGCCGAGGTCGAGCCGTTCCCCCGCTTCGACGTCCGGCACGATCGTCTCGCTCGAGGACACGTACGGATACACCTCGTGATAGCCCGGTTCGAGCAGGCGCTTGCCGTTGGCCTTCAGACGGAGCCCGCCGTCAGCGAGGAGCTCCGGCATCCCCGTCGTGCCGTCGGGATCCCGCAGCGCCGCCCGGGGATCGGCCTCGCCGGCGATCCGGCTCGCCTCGCCGTCGGCGAGCGCCACGACCCGGAGGTGTTCCCAGGTCGCCGCCGGCGCACAGGTCGCGAAGAAGCGCCGAACGACCAGTTCGAAGATCTCCCACTCGTCGTCGGACAGCTCCGAGGCGTCCGGCAGCTCCCCGGTCGGGTGGATCGGCGGGTGGTCGGTCGTCTCCTCGTCGCCCTCGGTCGGCTCGATCGACTCCTGTGTGAGGAGCGATTCCGCGTCGTCGCCGAACCGCGACCCGCGGAACGCCTCGAGGAGTTCGCGGGGATCGAGATCGTCGGGATAGACCGTGTTGTCCGTCCGGGGATAGCTGACGAACCCGGCGGTGTAGAGGTCCTCCGCCAGCGACATCGCGCGCTGTGCGGAGTACCCCAGCGATCCGGCCGCGCGGATGAACTGGGTGGTGTTGAACGGGGCCGGCGGGTCGTCTCTCCGGGTCCGGCGGTCGACGTCGTCCACCTCGGCGCCGTCGGCCGCCCGCAGCGCCGCCGCGACCGTCTCGGCGGTCGGACCGTCCCAGATCCGTTCGGCCTCGGTGCCGTCGACGTCCGCATAGAAGTACTGTGCCTCGAAGGCGCCGCCGGCACCGGCGTCCCGCTTGGACAGCTCCCCGAACAGCTCCCAGTAGGATTCGGGGTCGAACGCCTGGATCTCCCGTTCCCGGTCGACGAGCAGCTTGAGCGTCGGCCCCTGGACCCGACCCACCGAAATGAAATCGTCGCCGAGCTGGCGCGCCGAAAGCGACAGGAACCGGGTGAGCGCCGCGCCCCACACCAGGTCGATCGCCTGTCTGGCCTCGCCGGCGGCAGCCAGGTCGAAGTCGATCTCGTCGGGATCGTCGAAGGCGTCTTTCACTTCACGGTCGGTGATCGAGGAGAACCGCACCCGGTCGACCGGCGCCTCGTCGTTCACCTCGCGGACGAGCTCGTAGGCTTCCTTCCCGATGAGTTCGCCCTCCCGGTCGTAGTCGGTCGCGATGATCACGCGAGAGGCGTTGCGCGCCAGTCGGCGGAGCGCGGCGACGATGTTCTCCTGGGTCGGTTCGGTCACGATCGGCGCGTCGACCAGCTCGACCGGCTCGACGTCCCGCCAGTCGTTGTACTCCGGCGGGAAGTCGACGCCGACGACGTGGCCCGAGAGCCCGATGCAGCGCTTGCCGCCCCAGCGATAGACGTTGACGCCGTTGCGTCGCTCGGTTTCCGCGGAGCCGCCGCTGAGGATCTCGGCGATCCGGCGGGCGGCGTTTTCCTTCTCGGTGACGATCAGCTCGGGACCCCGACTCATCGCCCGCCCATAGGCCGGTTGCTCGCCTAAAGCTTTCGTGCTGGCTGGCGGACGGTCCGTACCGCGGAAACCCACCGATTGCGGTCAGATCACGTCGGCGAGCGGCAACCCGAGGCCGAGGAACCACGCCGCGAGTCCTGCCGCCAGGAACTGTTTGCCCCGCTCGTCCCCCATCGCGCTGCCGGCCGCGATGAGCGTCAACGCGAGCAGCAGCCCGATGCGGTGCAACACCAGCCGGATCGGGAGGAACGACACCGACACCATCCCGAAGTCGACGACGAACGCCCCGCCGGCCCCGAGCAGGGCGAACGACGCCGCCGCCCACGGTTCGGTCCCACGAGCCAGGAGGAGTGCCGCTGCAGGCATCCCCAGCGCCAGGATCGGATACAGCACCGCAGCGATCGCCTTCGGGTGAAGTGCCGGCACTGCCGTTTCGACGCCGATTCCGATCACCCTGACCCCGAGGACGATCCCGGCGAGGGCCGTCGCGAGCGCGATCGCCCGACGCCGTCGGGAGATCTCTCCGACGACCGCCCGGCCGGCGCGTGCGAGGTCCCGTCGGGTCTCTGCGGCGAGGATCCCGGCGATGCCGACGATGCCCAGCAGTCCGAGTATCCACGCTACTCCGGCTCCGCCGAGCGGGTCGATCGCAGCCGAGTGCGGGTCGTCGTCGGCAGTCGCTTCGTTGTCGGATGCTTCGTCGGCAGTCGCTTCGTCTGTCGTCGCTTTGTCGGTGAGGCCGGTTTCCGGATCGTCGACGGCGTCGAGATCGTCGGGGTCCTCGATTTCGGACTCGAGTTCGATCACGGAGAGCCAGCCGTCGCTGTACCCGCCCTCGATCCCGTGATACTCCCGCCTGACTTCCTCCACGAACGGCGCCTCGAGGTAGTCGCTCTCTATCTCGAGGCCGGCCTCGTGGATGTCCGGAACGGTGTGTCGCAGCCGAAACCAGTCCCAGTAGTCGGTGTGCGCCTGGATCGCGGTCCAGTCCTCCTCGGGATGGGTGTAGGCCCGGACGTGGTATCGTTCGCCGAGATACGTCCCCGAGTGGAGCTGATACGCCTCGGTCAGCCAGACTGCGTCCCCGCCACGGGGTGACGCGTCCACGTACGAGTACCGGACGGCACCGTGGGCGTCGGCCCACTCGAGCCCCTCGTCGTCGACGACGACGCCGTGCTCGTCGGGCTCGTCTCCCGCTGGTTCCTCCTCCTCCTCGAACTCGAAGCTCGTCCGGTCGGTCAGGCTCCGACGGACCGCGTCGTCCGGACCGTGCACGAGGAGGTTGATCGCGAGCGTCCGCTCGCTTGTGGTCTCACCGCGGCTCGTGTACGGCCACAGGTAGCTCCCGTCCTCGACCGGCTGGACGAGGTCCTCCTCGGTGACCTGTTCGACCTCCGGCGGGTCGTGGGTCGTCGGTTCGAGCAGCGCCCCGACCCCGAAGACGACTGCGATAGCGAGGACGATCGCGATCGCGACCGTTCGCCGTCGAGGACGTCTAGACCGGGCCATACCCGATGTCTGGGGACTCTTCGATCATGTATGTTCGGCCGTCGAACGCATCCTCCCGGTCGACCGGAATCAAAAACTGTAGCACACTAGGAGTCGTCGGTCGACCGGGAAGCGTGACCGGAAACCAGGACGCGCGCGTCGACATGACCACAGGGGCGATAAGCCCGCGGCTTTTCCGGCTGGCGTGGCCGCTGGTCCTGGGGAACCTGCTGCAGACGCTGTACAACCTCGCGGACATGTTCTGGGTGGGGCGGGTGAGCCCGGAGGCCGTCGCCGCCGTGTCGCTCATGTTTCCGCTGTCGTGGATGTTCGTCTCGACGGCGATGGGGCTCACGGCGGCGACGATCGCGCTCGTGTCCCAGCACGTCGGCGCGGGCAACGACCGCCGGGCCGACAGGGTGGTCTCCCAGACGGTGCTTCTGGCGACGGTGGTGTCGATCGCGCTCGCGGCGGTCGGTCTGCTGTCCCGGCACTGGCTGTTGTACTGGATCGGCGCGCGCGACCAGGTGTACGTCGAGGCGCTGGCCTACATCGAGGTGATCTTTCTCACGCTGCCGCTGACGTTCCTGTTTTTCGCGTTCCGGTCGTCGTTGCAGGGTGCCGGCGACACGAAGACGGCGATGTGGCTGGTGGCCGTCTCGGCGGGGATCAACATCGTGATCGACCCGTTTCTCATCCTCGGGTGGGGGCCGTTCCCGGCGATGGGAACCCGCGGCGCCGCGGTCGCGACGTTCCTCTCGCGGCTCGTCGCCGCGGTCGTCGGGATCTACATCCTCGTGAAGGGGTCGTGGGGGATCCAGCTCCACGTCGGCGACCTGTGGCCCGACCGGGAGATCCTCGGCAAGCTCGTCGAGGTCGGCTATCCGGCCACCATCGACGGCTGGGCGCGGTCGTTCGCGGCGGTGGCGCTTGCGGCGCTGGTCGCCAGGTTCGGTCCGGCCGCGACGGCCGCCTACGGGATCGGCGTCAGGCTGATGTCCGTCTCATGGACCGTTTCGGGGGCCGTCGGACAGGCGACCGCGACCGGCGTCGGACAGAACCTCGGTGCCGGCACGCCGGACCGGGCGGTCGCGGTGACCCGCACGGCGACGCTCTCGACGATGGCGATCCTGTTTGCGGCAGGTGGGCTCGTCTGGGTCTTCCCCGAGATCGCGATCGCGATCTTCGTCGACGACGCCGCGGTGATCGACGAAGGGATCGTCTTCCTGCGCATCGTCGCGCTGGCGTGGGGCTTCTTCGGCGGACTGATGGTGATCCAGGGGGCGTTCCGCGGTGCGGGTCACACCAAGGTGGCGATGGCGCTGTCGATGCTCTCGCGGTGGATCTTCCGGATCCCGGCGGCGGTGTACCTCTCGTTCGCCTGGACGGTGACGATTCCGGGGACGACGATCACCGTTTCGGCGCTCGACTGGGGCGTCGAGGGGCTGTGGTGGGCGTTCGCGGCCTCGGCGACCGCCTCGTTCTTCGTCGGCGTGGCCTGGTTCGCCCGTGGCGGCTGGAAGGAGGGGGTCGTCGAGAGGGAGATCGAGACCACGACTGGCAGCGCCGAGGACGACCCGACCATGGACGATTGAGCTACCCACCGACGGACGCGTTCACTCGACCGGCTCGACTACCGCCTCGCCGCAGTGGGGACAGTGCTCGTAGTCCTCCGAGATCGGCTCCTCGCAGGACCGGCAGACGTACGCCGGCTCCCGGGCGTTCGTGAACGCCCGTTTCGTTTCCTCGAACTTCTCGCCGGCTTTTCTGAACAGGCTCATCGTTCGAGCAAGGCCGACCGGACGAATAAACGTTGGCCCGCGAGGGTTCCGTGACCGGGATCACGGGAGCGGTGGAGCAGTCGAGACGTGGGGCACGGCTTCAAGTGGATTCGGCCCGCATCGCCGACGATGACTGACGGGCCACCGACGGGTGCCGAGGGACCGGAGACGAACGCGGAGGGACCGGAGACGGACGCCGACGAACCGCCGACGATCCGACAGCTCGACGAGCGAACCGTCCAGCAGATCGCCGCCGGCGAGGTCGTCGAGCGTCCCGCCTCCGTCGTGAAGGAACTCGTGGAGAACAGCCTCGACGCCGGCGCCGACAGGATTTCGGTGTCGATCCGTGCGGGCGGAACCGAGGCGATCCGCGTGCGCGACGACGGCGTCGGAATCCCCCGCGAGCAGCTCCCCGAGGCGGTCGCCCAACATGCCACCTCCAAGATCGGCGACGTCGACGACCTCGCGGGTGGGGTCGCCACCCTCGGGTTTCGGGGGGAGGCGTTGCACGCGATCGGCGCCGTTTCGCGGCTCACCGTCCGGTCGCGACCCCTGGACGACGAGGTCGGTGCCGAACTGACCGTCGAGGGTGGCGACGCCGGTGAGGTCCGCCGGGTCGGCTGTCCAGGAGGGACGACAATCGAGGTGCGGGACCTGTTTTTCAACACCCCCGCACGGAAGAAGTTCCTCGCCACCGAGACGACCGAAACCGACCGCGTCGGGACAGTCGTCACCCAGTACGCCCTCGCGAACCCCGACGTCGCGGTTTCCTTCGAGGTGGACGACCGAGAGCGGTTCGCGACTCCGGGCGACGGAAACCTCCGGTCTGCGGTGCTGTCGATCTACGGCCGGGAAGTCGCCGAGGGGATGATCGCGGTGGAGTTCGATGCCGCCGCCGCCGACCTCGACACGCCAGTCGATCGCGTCCACGGGCTCGTCTCCGAGCCCGAAGTAAACCGTGCGACCCGGGAGTATCTCGCGACGTTCGTCAACGACAGGTACGTGACCGTAAGCGAGCTCCGGAACGCGGTACTGTCCGCCTACGGTGGACAGCTTGCCCCCGAGCGATATCCCTTCGCCGTGCTGTTCGTCGAACTCCCGACCGGGGCGGTCGACGCGAACGTCCACCCCAGGAAGCTCGAGGTCCGGTTCGACGACCCGGAGGCGGTTCAATCGGCCGTCGAAACTGCCGTCAGCGACGCGCTTCTAGAGCACGGCATCCTCCGGTCGTCGGCGCCACGGGGACGGTCGTCCCCCGCGGAGACGCCGGTGTCGCCGGAGGAAACATCGGTGTCGCCGGAGGCCCCCGACGAAGTCGCGGAGTTCGACGAGGCTGCGGCCGATATCGACGAGGGGCCCGGAGACCTCTCGGGAGCGGGTGCCGAATCGACGACCGGAACGGACGTCGACGTCAGCGATGTCGTCGACGACACAGGTACGGGAGACGACACAGGTACGGGAGACGACACAGGTACGGGAGACGACACAGGTACGGGAGACGACACAGGTACGGGAGACGACACAGGTACGGGAGACGACACAGGCGCCACTGACGAGGTCGAAACCGGAGACACCCAAAGCGTCTCCCCGGCGGACGAGGACGGGTGGACCGTCGACGGGATCGATCGCTCCGGGGCGGCGGGGATCGCCGACCGGGGAAGCGACACCTCGATGGGCCCCGACGATGACGCGTCGATCGGTTCCGACGAGAACGCTCGACGGATTATCGACGGAACGTTCGACGCCTCGGAGCCGACGAGCCAGCGGACTCTCTCGGGGGAGACGACCGACGCCGAGCGAGCCTACGAGTCGCTCCCGCGGCTGTCGATCCTCGGCCAGCTGTTCGACACCTACGTGCTCGGCGAGGCCGACGACGGGCTCGTGTTGATCGACCAGCACGCCGCCGACGAGCGGATCAACTACGAGCGGCTCCGGGGAGCGTTCGCCGACGGTCCGCCGGCCCAGGCGCTCGCCGAGCCGGTCGAACTCGAACTCACCGCGCGGGAGGCGACGCTTTTCGACGCCGACGGGACGGCCGATCGCCTCGCCGAGTTCGGGTTCGAGGCCGACCGCGTCGACGACCGTACCGTGGAAGTGAGTGCGGTCCCGGCGGTGTTCGACGCCGCGCTCGAGCCGGAACTCCTCCGTGACGTGCTCGTCGGACTCGCACGCACCGACGCCAACGCGGGCGAGTCCGTCCTCGAAGCTGTCGACGACCTGCTGGCTGACCTGGCGTGTTACCCCTCAGTGACCGGCAACACCGGACTCACTGACGGTTCGGTCGTGGAACTGCTCTCAAAACTGGACGACTGTGAGAACCCATATGCGTGTCCGCACGGGCGGCCGACCGTCATCGAACTTTCTCGGGGGGAGATCGAGGACCGGTTCGAGCGGGACTATCCGGGACACGCCGGACGGCGCGCGGAGTGAGCGTCGCTGCTCGGGGCAAAACTCCCGGCACCGCTCCCGACCGCTTTCGACCCAAACGATAATGGGCCTCCCTGCGTCGACCCGAACATGGTCGAGATCGAAAAGCCCGAACTCGAGGGCGAGTCCGTCCGGTACCGCGACAACACTTGGGAGCTCACGGGAGCACTCGAGGTAAAGCGGAACGGGGAACTCATCCACGCGAAAGCCAGGAAATCGAGCCGAGTTCGGGGCAACTCGGGGACGTTTTCGTTCGCGCTACAGGACTCTCCGGCGTCGCTGAATCCGGGTAATCCGGGCGAGTTCGACGTCGAGCTAAAGCGGCTCGAGGACGCCTACTATCTCGTTGTGATCCGGAACCACGCGACGACCCACTACCGGCTCACGAATCTCAACTACGACTAGTGTCGGTCGCGTGGCCGGTCGGGTCCCGCCCCACACAAAAGGCCTATTCACCGGGGTCGCGTTGATCCGATCATGACTTCCGACACCGACGACGGCGGAGTCGCTTCCGGGGCGGCGACGTCCGAGGAAGGCGACGTCCCCGTCGACTTCGGCGAGGACGGCCTCGTCCCCGCGGTCGCCCAGGACACCGACTCGGGGGAGGTGCTCATGCTGGCGTACGTAACGCCGGAGGCGCTTGCACGCACCCGCGAGACCGGCTTTGCACACTACTACTCCCGATCGCGCGAGGAGCTGTGGAAGAAAGGTGCCAGTTCCGGCCACCTCCAGCGGATCGTCGAGGTCCGGGTCGACTGCGACGCCGACACCCTGCTGTATCTCGTCGAACAGGACGGCGGCGCGTGCCACACCGGCCATCGCTCGTGTTTCTACCGGACCATCGACGGCGAACACGTCGGCGAGCGCGTCTTCGACCCCGACGAGGTGTACTGAGGTGGCTGACGGAACCGACACTGTCGGCGGAGCGGACACCCCCGGGTCGGCCGCATCGATTCTCGCTCGGGCCGGCGAGGCGGCCGCCGAACTCCGGGAGCGCTACGACGAGCTCCGGGCGATCGAGCGTCGCATCGACGACCTCGGAACCCACCGCGTGGAGGCGGCCGCCGACGCCTACCGCCGTGCACATCGGGTGCTCGACAGCTACGAGGACGACGCCACCGGCACGGGGGATTTCGGGGCGTATCTCACGTTCGAAAGCAAGTTCTCGGCGGCCGTCGACGTCGCCGACGACGCGCTCGCCGTCGACGCCTTCGAGGCCGCACGGGAGGCCGTCGACAAGCGCCGGCTCTCGGCGTCGGACTTCGCGGCCGCTCGGGAGGCGCTCGAAACCCCTGGCGAGTACGTCGAACTGCTCGAGGAACGCGACGACGCCGTCGACGCCTACCGTCTCGCCCGGCGCAACGCCAACGAGGCGCTGTCGGCGCTGGACGAGCGGATCGAAACGCTGGAGCGGGTCGCCGACTTCGCAGACGTCGATCCCGACGCACCGGTCGATCGACTCCGGGAGCCGATCGAGGCGTACAACGACGCGGTCAACGAGGCGTTCGAGTCGTTCAAACGAGAGGCCAGTGCGCGGGCGCTGTTCGAGTTCATCGAGCGCACCGAGCGGTACCCGCTGGTCGAGGTCGACCAGCCGCCGCGGGAGCTCCAGGAGTACGTCGAGGACGCATCGGCCGGCGAGGAGCCGCTCCCGACGCTTTTGGAGTACGTCGACTACTCCCCCTCGAAACTGGAGCATTACGTCGACGATCCGGGGGCGCTCAGGACGACCGTCGCAGTCCATCGAACGTATCTCGACCGGATCGACGCGGCGCCGCTTTCGATCGAGTGGCCGCCCGCGGCGGCCGACGAACTGCAGTACCGGATCAAGGAGCTGATCCCGGTTGTCTCCAGGCTCGACGCCGAAGAGCCGGTGGTTCACCTCAGGGAGATCAGGTCGCTCACTCGCGAGGACGAGTACGCAACACTCCGACGGGGCGCCAGAGCCCGCGAGGAGCTGTCCGACGAGGGACTGGAGCTGCTTGCGAGCGGGGAACTCGACGCCCGACTGGCGGAGGCACGGGAGACGCGGGAGCTCGTGGCGGCGGTGCTGACCGAGACGGACCGGTGACTGTTGGCGGACCCGCCGGCGGAACGGCGCACCGATCGCGGCGCGGACGCGGAAGCCGACCGCTTCCGGCTTCCGAACGTTCTTCCCGTCGCCGGTCGAGGCGAGGGTATGCAGCGGATTCAGGCGAGCGACTACCACGACATCGCCAAACCGACAGATCCCCGACTCTCCCCCGACGGCGACCGCGTCGCGTTCGTCCGAACGGTTCCCGACGACGAGGAGTCCGTCGAGGCGACGGTGTACGTCGTCCCGACCGACGGCTCCGAGCCTGCTCGGCGGTTCACGCTCGCGGAGGGCGTCGACGCCGAGCCGCGGTGGAGCCCGGACGGCGACAGGCTGGCGTTCACCTCCACCCGCGGAGCCGACGACGACAGACAACAGCTGTGGGTGCTGCCCGTCGACGGCGGCGAGGCCCGCCAGGTGACCGACGTCGTCGGCGGCGTGAGTTCGATCGACTGGTCGCCCGACGGGAGTCGAATCGCCTTCGTCCAATCGGTGACCGAGGAGGATAGGGCGGAGAAACGAGATCGACGAGTCGACGAGGAGTACGAGCCCGACGAACCTGATCCCCGGGTGATCGACCGGACCGTCTACCGGTCGATGCAGAAGTACTTCGACGGACGCCGGTCACACGTGTACGTCCTCGACCTCGAGGCCGAACAGGAGGGAGACGACCGGGACGAACAGGGAGGGCCGATCACGGCGATCTCCCCGACGATCGAGGGCGACGCTGACTTCAACGGGCCGGCGTGGGGTGACGATTCGACGCTGTATTTCACGCAGTCGGCCGGCGACGATCCGGACGACTCGCTGGAGTACGGAATCCTCGCGTACGACACCGACGCCGAGGAGGTCGAGCGGCTCCACCGCACTACCGGCTGGGGCACCGGACTCGCGGCGACGACGGACGGTTCGGTCGCGTTCGTCCACGTCGAGGCCGAGCAGGCGTCGCTCCAGCAGGCTGACCTCCACGTGATCGACGCCGCCCAGGCCGCCGGGACGGACGACCCGGCGGACGTGGAGGTCACGGACGTCACCGCCGGGCTGGACCGGACGCTCGGCTACGGGGCCGCCCCGCGCTGGGGTCCCGACGAGGAGGCGCTGTACTTCACCACGCCGGACGAGGGGAAGACGGCGGTGTGGACGGTGCCCGGTGACGGGAGTGACGATCCGGCGCGGTTGGTCCGCGAGGGAACCCTCGCGGGGATGGACGTCGGCGCTTCCGCCGCCGGCTCCGGCGGGGACGGCCCCGGTGGCGTCTCCGGTTCCGATGCCGATTCCGAGGACGTCGCCGTTGCGGTCGCGATGTCTCAGTGGGACCACCCCGGCGACGTGTTCGTCTCGCCTGGCGGAGGGACGGAGGAACTGGACCGGCTCACCGCGCTGAACGACGCGTACCTCGAATCGGTCCACGTCGGAGAGCCCGAGCCCCTCGCGTTCGAATCCGAACAGGGCCCCGTCGAGGGGTGGGTGCTGACGCCGCCCGGGTTCGCTCCCGAGGGTTCCTATCCCCTGCTCGTCGAGATCCACGGCGGGCCCCACGCGATGTGGTCGACCAGCGGGACGATGTGGCACGAGTTCCAGACGCTCGCCGCCCGGGGATACGTCGTCTTCTGGTCGAACCCCCGTGGTTCGGCCGGGTATGGCGAGGAGTACATGCAGGCAATCGAGCGAGAGTGGGGTGAGGCAACCCTGACAGACGTGATGGCCGGCGTCCGGGAGGTCGCCGACCGCGAGTACGTCGACGAGTCGTACGTTTTCCTCACCGGCGGCTCCTTCGGGGGGTTCATGACTGGCTGGACGGTCGGCAACACCGACTACTTCCGGGCGGCGGTCTCCCAGCGGGGCGTCTATCACCTCGCGGGCTTTTACGGGTCGACCGACGGGGCGTACAAACTCGTCGAAGGAGACTTCGACACGACGCCCTGGGAGGAGCCGGAGTTCCTCTGGGAGCAGTCGCCCGCCGGCCACGCCCACGAGGTGGAGACACCGACCCTCCTCATCCACAGCGAGGACGACTACCGGACGCCGATCTCGGATGCCGAGCTGTTCTATCGGATCCTCCGGAAGAACGACGTCGAGACCCGGTTCGTCCGGTACCCCCGCGAGGGCCACGAACTCTCACGATCGGGCGAGCCCGGCCACGTCGTCGACCGGATCGAACGCATCGCGCGGTGGTTCGACGGCTATTCGGAGTACCACGATGTCCCGAAGGCGCTCGAACGCGGCGACGACGGGCTCTCCGCGGCGGACGCCGGCGAGGAAGACGAAGCGTAGCAAACTGTAGCAAACCGGCGCCTCACGAGGAGTCCGATCCCGTGATGGTTCCGTCGCCGAGCGTTGCGCCGCTCGAAGCGTGAATGACGAGCACCCGGACCGGCGGATCGAACGGGGCAGCGGTTAGCTCCCGCCGGTCGCCCGGTCGAAACGTGGCGTC
Organism: Halalkaliarchaeum sp. AArc-GB; assembly: GCF_031432225.1. NCBI lineage: Archaea > Methanobacteriati > Methanobacteriota > Halobacteria > Halobacteriales > Haloferacaceae > Halalkaliarchaeum > Halalkaliarchaeum sp. AArc-GB. Next base: position 12,900 of record NZ_JAVKGM010000008.1, read on the forward strand.
GTCGCCGGTGGCGTCCGCGAACTCGAGGCGCTGTCGGTCCTGGCCCTCGCCGACGAGCAGCACGATCTCGTCCGGGGACAGCGCATCGCCCCCCTCGTGAACCACGACGAGCGCCAGTTCCTCGCCGTCAACGACGCCGTCGACGCCGACGCTCGCGGCTGGTTCGGTGGGGGTGAACGTGCCGATCGCGGCGAGGCCGGCGAGCCCGACCGTCGAGACGAGAATCACCACGAGCGCGAGAAGGAGAACGCTCCCGATCGTCTCGGACTGGGCCCTGTCGGTCGACCCGGTAGCTCGGTTCGTTCCTCCGGTGTTCGCGTCGACTGTCGTCAATTCGATCCCGTTTCAGTGTGTCGTGCTGGTTCGGTCGTGACGCTTCAGTGTCTTCTGCTGGTTCGGTCGTGACGCCTGTTCGATCGTATCCTTACCACGCAACGTTTAAAAACGGTCGTCGTAGGTTTCCACGGTTCCGTCCCGGACGTCCTCCCGACACCCCTCACAGTCCGGGTGGTCGGGCTCGAAACACGCCGGCCGGCCCGTTCGATCGACGGGAACCGGCCGCCGTTCGGCGTAACGACGGCAGACCAGCCGGGCGTTGCCGTCCTCGTCGGTCGGCAGGTCGTAGCGCTCGGCGCCCGAGCGGTCGCGCTCCCCATCGACGTCCTCTTTTCCCTCCCAGTAGGCGTGTCTGGCCTCCTCGTAGCGGCGGCCCAGCTCCCGAATTCGCTGCCGGAGGACGTGTTTCCACCGCTCGTCCATACGTGGTCTTGCGGCTGGATGGACTTATAGGAGTGGATGACGGGTCCAAAAAACGTCGCGTCAGCGACCGGAACGCGCTCCCGATTACTCGAGGCCGTAGTCGGCCAGGCTGTGGTAGTGCTTCCAGTAGCCGGTCACCTTGTCGGTGTCGAACAAGAGTTCACCGTCCGACAGTTCGAGGGTCACCTGGCTCCCGTCGAACGTCGTGTCGTGGATGTGCAGTTCGAGCGGGACCTCGAACTCCTCGACGTTCACCATCACTTCTCCGTTCGCTTCGATCATCGACTGGAGTGTTTCCGGATCCATAGGCGGTAACTTCGAATCCGAACGGCTGCAAGATAAAGCTTTGTCGGCTTCTCAAGCGTTGAAGCCGAATTAAAAAGGCTTCGACGCCGGCACCGGTGCGATCACGGTCTCGCCGGCCCGAACCCGATCTCCCTTGCAAACGCGGACGTCCTCGCGATCGATGCCCGGTGGGAGCAACACGTCCGCACGCGAGCCGAAGGAGACGTGGCCGACGCGCTCGCCCCGACGGAGCCGCTCGCCCGGCTCGACGTACGGGTGGATCCGCCGGGCGAACGCACCTGCAACGAGGCTCACCTCGTAGCTTCCGCAGTCGATGTCGACGCGCTCGTTGCGCTCCGAGTCCTTCGAAAACGCGGGACGGTGGGCGCCGGCCCGGTGATCGACGCCCTCGACGACGCCGTCCGACGGCGCCCGGCAGACGTGGACGTCGGTGACGTTGAGGAACACGCCCACCCGAACCCGGTCGCCCTCGGTCCGGAGCACCGACACCCGGCCGTCGGCCGGCGACACGAACCCGTCCTCCGGCGGAGTACGGGATGGATCGCGGTGGAACCACAGCACTGCGACGCCCCCTGCGAGTCCCGCAACTGCGAGCAACGGCGCGACCGGGAGCAGAAAGCCCAGCGCGAAAAGCGGGGCGGCGTATCGCCACGCGCCGGGCGCGACGGCCACGCGGGGGAGCCGTCCGAGCGGCATCGTCAGGCTTCGCCTCCGCCGACCGGCGGGGGATCCAGGGTCTCCCGGCCCTGTCCCCACGCAGCGAGCAGGTGGGTGAGGTGGACGAGGTCGTCGGTTCCCTCGGCGACGTCACGGTCGGCGTCGCCGGCGAGTCGATGGAGGCGAGCCAGTTCCCGGCCGCTGTAGCTTGATCCGGCCCGAGCGACGCCCAACAGTTCTCGGAGCAGTTCCTGGCCACCGTACCCCTCGTCCAGCAGGTCGTCGAGTTCGGATCTGGCGGTCGAGAGGTCTCCCTCCTTCGCGGCAGACAGCGCCCCCCGGATCGCCTCGTCGTCGCCGACCTCCCCGAGCGTCTCGTAGGCGGCGGTCATCGTCACTTCCTCCTGTCCCACGGCGGTCGCCTGTGCGCTCAACACCGCCCGCCGGAGGTTCCCGCCGGCGGCGCTCGCGACGAACTCCAGGCCGTCGTCGTCGTACGGCACCTCCTCGGCCTCGCAGATCCGGGCGAGCACCGCCATCGTCTCCTCGGCCGTCGGCGCCCGAAGTCGGACCGGGAAACACCGCGACCGGATCGGCGGGATCAGCTTCGTGGGCTGGCGGGTGGTGATGACGAACTGTGTCGTTCGGTGGTGCTTTTCCATCACCCGGCGAAGCGCCTGCTGGAAGTCTTCGCGGATCTCTTCTGCGTTGTCCAGCGAGACCGTCTTGAACGACCCCGACACCGGCGCGTAGCCCGCCGACTCCTTGAGCACGTGGTTTATCATGTCCCGTTTCGCCATCCGGGACCGCCCCGCGAGGAAGGAGGCGAACCGCGGGTCCTCGCGGATCTCTTTTTTGCTCCGGGAGAAGAAGTCCGCGACGTTGATCTCGATCAGGTCGGCGTCCGGGTCCTCGTGTGTGCGCCGAGCCAGCGCCCGCACCGCTGCCGTCTTCCCGACCCCGCGTGGTCCCTGGACGATCAGGTTCATCGGCTCGTCGACCGCTCGAAGGAGCTTCTCGCGGGCCTCACTCTGGGGGAGTTCCTCGAGCGTCGGCGCGTGCCGTTCGGTCCACAGCGGGCCGTCCATCGAGTCGGGTTTGCCGACCGACGGATATCAATCGGTCGGTCCGGTTTTCGGCTGCTTGGAACCCGACCCCGCGTTGCGCGATCGATCGCGTTTCCGGTTTGCACTGTCGTGGGACAATTTATCCACATTATTGTTAATTTATCATAATCGTTAAGTTACTTGCTGCAGGAGGGCTAACTGGTTACGCATGACACGAGAAACAGAGACCGAAGACGAGCGGCACGTTTCAAGACGGCGGTACATCGCGCTGACCGGGGCGGTCGGCGTCGCGGGCGTCGCCGGCTGTGCCGGGGACGATCCCGAGGAGGACCTCGACCTCGACGAGAACGGCGAGGACGAGGATGACGACGAGGACGACGCGGAAACGGAGCCGGAACCGGCAGAAGAGGGTGATCTGGAGATCGTCCACTGGTGGACTGCCGGCGGCGAGGAGGAGGCGTACAATGCGCTCTTGGACGGGTTCCGCGAGCAGCATCCCGACGTCGAGATCGTCGACAACCCCGCACCGGGCGGCGCGGGGTCGGCGATCGACGCGGTGATCCAGAACCGCGTCCTCGACGGCAACCCGCCGAGTACGTTCCAGATCTGGCCGGGACAGGCGCTTACGCCGTATACGGACGCCGACCTGCTCGAGGACATCGGGGACACCGTCTGGAGCGACGAGATGCGCGATGCGTACCTGGACGACATCGTCGACCTCTCGCGGCCTGACGGCGACCTGGTTGCGGTCCCGATCAACATCCATCGGATGAACAACCTGTTTTACAACGTCGACGTGATCGAGGACGCCGGCGTCGACCCGGCCGCCATCGAGGATCCGGACGAGCTCCTCGACGTCCTCGGGACGGTCGCCGACGAGACCGGCGTCGCCGCGCTGGCTCACCAGACGCAGTCGCCGTGGTCGTCGCTGCAGCTGTGGGAGGATGTTTTCCTGGGACAACACGGCGTCGACGCGTACACCTCGTTCGTCGACGGCGACGTCGACGCGCTCGAAGACGAGATCCGGGAGTCGCTGTCGCTTTTGGCCGACTACGCCGATTACTACCCCGAGGACGCCGGCTCTATCTCCTGGGACCAGGGGAACAGTCAGCTCATCGCCGGCGACGCGGCGTTCATCCACCAGGGTGACTGGGCGGCCGGACAGTACCGCGCAGAGGACGGCTTCGAGTTCGGCGACAGCTGGGATATGGTGCCGTTCCCGGGGACGGATGGCGTGTACCACTCCGTAATCGACTCGTTCGTCTTCCCGACGAACAACCCCTCGCCCGACGCGACCGAGCAGTTCCTCCAGTACGCCGGCAGCGTCGACGCCCAGGAGCGATTCAATCCGATCAAGGGGTCGATCCCGCCGCGCACCGACGTGCCGACGGACGATCTCGGACCGTTCCTCACCAGGCAGTTCGAGGACTTCGGCGAGTCGACGGCCCAGCCGCCGACGATCGCCCACGGGACGGCGGCTCCGCCGGCGGTTCACTCCGAACTCGAGGAGGCGTTCGCCAACTTCAACGAGAACCTCGACGTCGATCAGGCGTTCGACGCGATCAGCAACGCCTTCTGACGCCCCATGGTGGGGCGGGTTTTGCGCCGGGCCGGCGCGGGAGATGACGACGTAGCGGGGGAGAGCACAGCGGAGAACGTCGCCGAAAGCGACGATAGCGTCGCCGCCAGCGACCGCTGTCTCCGGACCGACGGCGGCGTCGAACCGGCACACGGCGCCGGGACACCGGAGACGAGCCTCATCGATCGACTTCGCCGGAGCGAGTTCGTCGAGTCGCTTCCGTTTTGGGGCCCGCCGGGGCTGCTCGTGTTGATCTTCGTGTACGGCGCGGTGGCGTGGAACTTCGTCATCTCGCTGACGGGGTGGGAGGGACTCAGACAGCCGACGTACGACGAGTTCACCCTCGAGATGTATCGGACCCTGCTCACGGACGCGTCCTTTATCGCCGCGTTCCGGAACACGCTCGTGTTGCTCGTCGTGTTCACGGTGTTGTCGCTCGCGCTCGGCCTGGTGCTTGCGATCCTCGTGGATCGAGACATCCGGTTTGAAAACACCTTCAGGACGATCTACCTGCTCCCGATGAGCCTGTCGTTCGTGGTCACGGCGATCTTCTGGTCGTGGCTGTACAACCCGCGGATCGGGCTGATAAACGAGGCGTTGCGGGCGGTGCATCTCGACTTCCTCGCGCAGGCGTGGCTCGCGGATCCGCGATTCAAGCTCGCGGCGATCATCTTCGCGTTGATGTGGCAGTTCTCGGGCTACTGCATGGTGGTGTATCTCGCCGGCCTGCGCGCGATCCCGACCGACCAGTACGAGGCCGCCCGGATCGACGGTGCCAGCACGATCAGACTCTACTGGCGGGTGATCGTTCCGCAACTGCGGGCCTCGACGATGTCGGCAGCGGTTGTGCTGATGGTGTTCGCGCTCAAGGCGTTCGACTTCCTGTTCGTCCTGTTCGGGGTCAACCCCGGCCGTTCGGCGGACATCCTCGCGGTCATGATGTATCGGGTCGCGTTCGACCGACTCCAGTGGGCCTACGGTGCGGCGGTCGCGATGGTCCTGTTTGTGATGGCGCTGGGCGTCATCGGACCGTACCTCTACCTCCAGTACAGGCGGGGTGAACTATGAGCGAGGACCGTTCTGACGACAGCTTCTTCGGTGGACTCGGTGCGATCGACCGGAGCCGGATCGGCCTGTACGCGGTGTTGCTCGCGATGGTGGCGTTCTACCTCGCGCCACTGGAGTCCGGACTGGTGACGGCCTTCAAGACTCAGACGGGTTTCACGCAGACGACCCCGTTCGCGCCGCCGCCGCCGGGGGAGTTTACGACCGCCGCCTGGCAGGTGGCGTTCGACCGGCTGCGCGAGGGGCTCGTAAACAGCCTGCTGATGGCGGTGCCGGCGACGGTACTGTCTGCGCTTCTGGGCTCGCTTGCGGCGTACGGCCTCACCAACCTGAGCTGGCGGGGACAGCTCGGCGTACTGGTGCTGTTCGTTTCGGGGGTGTTCCTGCCGTACCAGTCGGTGCTGGTGCCGCTGACGCAGTTCTGGTCGTTCGTCGACCTCGCCGGTCGGATCCCGCTTGCGGTCGTCGACGACTACGATGGACTCATCCACCTGAGCATTACCCACGCTGCATACGGCGTGCCGATCTGTACGGTCCTGTTCCGGTCGTACTACGCGACGATCGACGACGAGATGCTGGAGGCGGCCCGGCTGGACGGCGCCTCCGCCGCGACGATCTACCGTCGGATCATTCTCCCGCTTTCGGTGCCGATCTTTGCGGTCACGCTGATCTATCAGTTCACGCAGATCTGGAACGACCTGCTGTTCGCGCTGGTGCTGATCTCGGATCCGGGCAACAATGTCGTGACGGTCGCGCTCAACCAGCTCCAGGGGTCGTTCGTCCAGCAGTACAACCTCCAGATGGCGGGGGCGTTTATCGCGGCACTGCCGACGCTCGTAGTGTACGTCCTCTTCGGCGAACAGTTCGCGAAAGGCGTTGCGGGGGAGACATAACTCATGGCACAACTCGAACTGGATGCGGTGACGAAGGTGTTCGGCGACGGCGACGAATCCGTCGTCGCCGTCGAAGACGTATCGGTCGACATCGCGGACGGGGAGTTCCTCGTCCTCGTTGGGCCGTCCGGCTGCGGGAAATCGACCACGCTCCGGATGGTCGCCGGGCTCGAGACGGTGACTGACGGCGAGATCCGGCTCGACGGGAGACGGATCAACGAGCGTCCTCCCGCAGAACGCGACATCGCGATGGTGTTCCAGTCGTACGCGCTGTACCCCCACATGACCGTTCGGGGGAACATGCGGTTCGGCCTTGAGGAGTCGACGGATCTCTCCGACGAGGAGATGGATCGGCGCGTCGAAGAGACCGCCGAACTGCTCGACATCCCGGAGCTGCTCGACCGCAAGCCGGGCGCTCTGTCGGGGGGACAGCAGCAACGCGTCGCGCTCGGGCGGGCGATCGTCCGCGACCCGGCGGTGTTTTTGATGGACGAGCCGCTGTCGAACCTCGACGCCAAGCTCCGCTCCCAGATGCGCACGGAGCTCCAGCAGCTCCAGGCTGATCTGGGAACGACGACGGTGTACGTCACCCACGACCAGACGGAGGCGATGACGATGGGCGACCGGATCGCGATCCTCGATTCGGGTCGGCTCCAGCAGGTGGCAACGCCACTGGAGGCGTACCACCGGCCGGCGAACCGGTTCGTCGCCGGCTTCATCGGCGAGCCGTCGATGAACTTCCTCGAGACGACTGTGGAGTCGGGGACGCTCGCCGTCGGGAAACTGCGATATCCGCTGTCGGGCGAGGCGGCTGACGCGGTCGTCGATGGACAGGCGATTACGCTCGGTATCCGACCCGAGGACATCCGCATCGGCCCCGGAATCGATGCTGCCGTCGACGGGGAGGCAGGCGATCCATCCGACGGCGAACTGGAGACGCCGACCGGCGTCGAGCCCGACCGGTGCTTCCGCGGCACCGTCGACGTCGTCGAACCGATGGGTAACGAAAACAGCGTCCACCTTTCGCTTGCGGACGGCCCCGAACTCACGGCTACGATCGAGGGACTCCGACGCATCGAGGCGGGATCGGCGGTTTCGATCGGGATCCCGCTGAACGCGATCCACCTCTTCGACGCCGAGTCCGGCGAGGCGGTTCACAATCGGTCGCTCGAGGACGCCGACATGGACGCCCCGAGGCTGTAGCTTCACCGCCGACCGGTCGCCGACCGTTCTCCCCACCCGGCCCGTTCTCACTACTCCGCTCGTTCTCCCCACCCGGCCCGTTCCCACGCGGAGCCGGCAGCCGAACCCACCAGTGCAGCGGCGGCGACCTCGATGACGAACGCGACAAAGAAGCCGAGCGCGACCGCGTTCAGGGGGGCGTACGCCGCCGCCGCGATAGCGAGCCCGGTCGCCGCGACGACAACGGCAAACAGGTATCCCCCGTCCCGCGTGGCGGTCCCGAGCAGCCGCCGGTCGAACGCCGCGCGGATCCGACGGCGACGGGCGTACGCAGCGAGCGCCGCCGGAAGCGGATAGACGGCCGCGAGGGAGACCAGCAACACGACCGTCGAGCCGACCAGGAACAAGAGCCCGTCGGCGCTCCCCGTCGGATCGACCTGTTCGAGCGGACCGCCGAGCGTGACGACCAGCAACGCGACGGGCACGGCCAGATACGCCAGACAGATCCCTGCGGCGACCACACCGTCCCGAAGCAGCGGACCGACGGGCCGCCAGCCGGGGCGACCTGCGTCCCGGAGTCGGGGCGCCTCGGCCGTCTCCTCGAGTACGCGGAGGAGGTATCCGGCCACCGCGAGGAACGGAACCACCGGTAGCCAGACCGCAAGCAGGTGGAGGCCGCCGCCGACGGCGACGGCGTCGAACCGACCGTCCCCCCGAAACGGATACGCGAGCGCGGTTCGCATCGTTCCGGGGTTCCGGCGGCGCGGAAAAGAGCGCGTCGATCGCAACGGTCCGGCGGATCCGACACTGGTTTAAAAACCGACGCCGGAGTCACGCCCATGTCTTTCCGCGTGACGTTTCTCGGGACTGGCGGGGCCGTTCCGACGACCGAGCGGGGCCCCAGCGCCCTCGTGGTCAACCGCGAGGGCGATCGGCTGCTGTTCGACTGCGGCGAGGGGACCCAGCGGCAGATGATGCGGTTCGGGACCGGTTTTTCAGTCTCGCACGTGTTTCTCACTCACCTCCACGGCGATCACGTTCTGGGGCTTCCCGGACTGGTCCAGACGTGGGACTTCAACGACCGGACGGAGCCGCTTTCGATCCACTGCCCGCCGAACACCCGGACTCACGTGAAGTCGCTGCTCCGGGCCGGCGGTCACGATCCCGACTTCCCGATCCGGATCAACGAAGTCTCCCCGGGAAACGTCGCGTTCCGGGCGGAAGAGTACGAGGTTCGCGTGTTCCGGACGAACCACCGCACCAGAGCACAGGGGTACGCGCTGATCGAGGACGATCGGCCGGGAAAGTTCAACCGGGAGAAGGCCGAAGAGGAGCTGGGAATCCCGCCCGGCCCGGCGTACGGCCGACTCCACGAAGGGGAAGCCGTCGAACTCGACGACGGGCGCGTCATCCACCCGGAACAGGTTGTCGGCGTGCCGCGCCCGGGCCGGCGGTTCGCCTACACCGGCGACACGCGACCCGTCGACGAGACCGTCGAGATCGCCGAAAACGCCGACCTGCTGGTACACGACGCGACGTTTGCGTCGGAGTACGCCGATCGCGCACGCGAGACGGCCCACTCGACGGCCAGAGAGGCCGCCCGGATCGCCGACCGGGCGGGTGCAAAGCGACTCGCACTCGTGCACATCTCCTCGCGGTACGCGGGCGACCCCTCCCCGATCGAACGGGAGGCACAGTCGATCTTCGGCGACGCGTTCGTCCCGGACGACGGAACGCGGATCGAGATCCCGTATCCCGACGCGTGACGCACTCCTTTTGACCGGCGGCAGCATACACTGGCTCGTGAGCGTGACGACCCTCCACGAGCCGGCCCACCGGGAGGCGCTGTGGGAGCTTTCGGCCGCCCTCGACCGGGACGACGTCGTGACCGTCTTCGGGCGGTGTACCGTCGAGTACGACGGCCGGGCGGAATCCAGCCTCGGCGCCGGCGATCGGCTGCTGATACTCAAGCCGGACGGATCGGCGCTCGTTCACACCGCGACCAAGCGCACGCCGGTGAACTGGCAGCCGCCGGGCAGCGAACACTACGCGGCGGTCCGGGACGGCCGTCTCCGGGTGCGCAGCGAGCGCACCAACCCCGACGAGCGGCTGGACGTCCGGTTCGAGGCGGTCCACCAGCTGTCGGCGATGGCGGTCACCGGCGGCGACGACCTCGAGGTGGCCGGCAGCGAGGCCGACCTCAAGGAGGCGATACTCGCGAACCCGTCGCTGATCGAGCCCGGGTTCGAGCCGAAAGCAACCGAGCGCGAGAGCAGTGCCGGCCCGATGGACGTGTTCGGCGTCGATAGTGAGGGGCGGCCGGTCGTCGTCGAGCTGAAGCGCCGGCGGGTCGGCCCCGCCGCCGCGGGCCAGCTCGGACGGTACGTCGACGCGCTCGAACGCGAACTCGGCGTCGACGGGTCCGTCGGCGACGCTGCCGACGGTACCGGCCGTGGCGACTGCGACGAATCCCGGGTGCGGGGGATCCTCGTTTCGCCCTCGATCACCGACCGCGCCGCCGAACTGCTCGCGGAGCGCGGCTTCGAACACGTCGCACTCGATCCGACTGGCGTCGACGTCGACGTGACCGACACCGGCGTGGACGACACCGGTGTGACCGACACCGGCCTGACCGACGGCTGATCCCGACGGTCGGACATCCTTGGCTCGGTGCCGGTGGCACGTCGTCACATCCTCGCTTCGGGCTTTCGAAGGGTTTATTCGCGCCACGAGCGATTTTCCGGGCAAGTAAGCATGTCAGACAAACCCGCCTCCATGTACCGGGAGATCAGCAAACCGGCGTACACCCGTCGGGAGTACGTCACTGGCATCCCGGGATCGAAGATCGCACAGCACAACATGGGCAACCTGCAGTCGGATCCGGACGACTATCCGGTCCACATCAGCCTCCGGGTCGAAGAGGAGGTCCAGCTCCGCCACGGCGCCCTCGAGGCGGCCCGCCTGTCGGCCAACCGCCACCTGCTGCAGGCGATCGGCCAGGAGAACTACAAGATGGTGCTCCGGAAGTTCCCCCACCACGTGATCCGGGAGAACAAGCAGGCGACCGGCGCGGGCGCGGACCGCGTCTCCGACGGGATGCGCCAGTCGTTCGGCAAGCCCGTCGGCACCGCCGCCCGGATCGGCGCCGACGAGCCGGTGTTTACCGCCTACTGTCGCGTCGAGGACGCCGACACCGTAAAGGAGGCGTTCCGCCGCGCGTACAACAAGATCTCTCCGCCCTGCCGGATCGTCGTCGAGAAGGGCGAGAAGCTGCTTGTCGCCTGATCGGCTTCGCCCGCGCTTCCCCGGTAGACAGTCGACGCGGTTTTCCTTCTTCCCGTTCTCTCGGGCGGTATGCTCCGGCTCGCAGTCGCCACGAAACGGGAGACGTTCGACCGGATCGGGGAGCCGCTCGGCGATCGCGGGATCGCCGTCGAGCACGTTCCCTGCGAGAGCCGCGTGTTCGACGTCTCCGAGGGTGATAGCCACCGCTTCGAGGGGTTCGATGTCGGTTTCGTTTATCCGTCGCGGCTGATGGAAGGGGGCGCAGTCGACGCGCTGCTTTCGGTTCCGTGGGTGAACGGACTCCGGGCGGTGGCCACCTCGCGAAACAAGGCCGCGGTGTACACTCGACTGGCGGGCGAGGGGATCCCGGTTCCGGAGACCCGATACGTCTCGAACCCGGTCGGGGAGTCGTCGGTCGTCGACGCCGCCCGCGAGATCGGGTTTCCGCTGGTGGTCAAGCCGAACTCGACGACCAGGGGCGTGGGCGTCACCCGGGTCGATGACCTCGACTCGCTGTCCGGCATCGTCGACTATCTGGATCTCGTCCACGACTTCGATGCGACCGGGGACCGTTCGTATCTGCTCCAGGAATTCCTCCCCGCCGCGCGCGACTACCGGGTGATGGTCGTCGACGGCGTCGCGGTCGGCGCAGTAGAACGGCGGCTCCCCGACGCGGCCCGCAGGGCGGGGAGATGGAAACACAACGTCCACCGCGGCGGCGAGGCGGTCGGGGTCGACCTCCCGGAGCGGGGGCGGACGCTCGCGGAACGGACGGCCCGAACGCTCGGGATCGAGTACCTCGGCGTCGACCTCCTCCGGACGGACGACCGGTGGCTCGTAAACGAGACGAACGCACGTCCGACCGTCGACGACGCCGACAAGTACGAGCCGGGTTTTTACGACCGACTCGCGGGGCTGATCCGGAGCCTCGCCGACGAGTAGCAGTGGGAGGAACGGACGAAAACGATCGCTCGCTAGTTCAGATCGATCGACGCGGAGTCGTCGGCACGGTCAAACTCGACTTCGAGCACGCCGTTGTTGAACCGGGCGCTCGCGGAGTGTTCGTCCACCCGAACCGGGAGTCGGATCCGCTCGTCGTACTCCCGGCGGGCGCTGACGGCGCTTATGGTGAGGATCTCCCCGTCACACTGGAGGTTGATGTCCTCCTTCGAGACGCCGGGGAGGTCCGCGACCAGCCGGACGCCGTCCTCCTCGGTGAACACGTCGACGTGCGTCTCCGTCCCGAAGCCCGGATCGTCTCCCCCGCCGGTCACCTCGTTCATCATCCGTTCGATCTCGTCGAAAATGTCGCCGAACGGGTCGTCGCGGTCGTCCCTTCTCATATCCTGGAGTAGGTCGGTTTCACCCATAAGGGTTCGCTTCTCGGCGGTACCGGCCGGACGCCGACGGGTCTCGAGACGGCGACCGCGCTCCGACAGGGAGAAAAGCGTCGCAGCCGTATCCGGGGTATGGTTTCGGTCGTGAGCCTGCTGCTGTTGGCCGTGGTGGTCGGTCTCCACACCCTCGGATCGGCGATCATGATGCGGTTCTTCCGCATCCGCCTGAAGACCACCGGAGGCTGGCTCGTCTACTCTGTGCTGGTGCCGCCGGTGCCGCTTTTCGTCTCGACGCTTTTGTTTACCGGGCCGCTCGGCATCGGCTTCGACATGGGATCGCCCGCGGTCGCGCTGTCGGTGATGATCGCGCTGCCGATGGCGCTCGGCTTCACCATCGACGTCCTCTACGTCCCTGCCCCCGAGGAGTACGAGCTTCCAGACACCGCCGAGTAGCTGCCCCGTTCTCGCAGCTCGTCACTCGAAGTACTCCGCGAGCCGCTGTGCGGCCTCGGTCGCCCGAGGTGTCACGAGCGCAAACCGGATCCAGTCCTCCCGCGTCGAGCCGAACGTCTCGCCGGGCATGCCGGCGACGCCTGCCTTGTCGATCAACTGCTGTACGTTCTCCATTGTCCCCGGGAAGCCGTCGAACCGGGCGAGCACGTAAAACGACCCCTCGGGCGTCGTGTACGTTGCGCCGGCGGCGTCGAGAGCGTCGGTAAACGCGTCGATCCGTTCGGAGAGCAGCTCCCGGGTTCGCTCGTAGTACTCGGGCTCCGTCTCCCGGAGCGCGCGCAACACCGCCGCCTGCGCCGGCCGGCTCGTCGCCACGTTCACCAGCATGTGGCGGGTCTTGGCACCGCCCACGAGCGTCTCCGGCAGGACGGCGTATCCGACCCGGAGTCCCGTGATCGCCATCGACTTCGAGAACGCGCTGGTGACGATCCGGTTTTCCGCGTCGATCGCGAGCGCGCTCTCGAACTCCCCCCCGAAGTCGAAGTGGTCGTACACCTCGTCGACGACGACCACCGCGTCGTGGTCGGCGGCGTGTTCGATCACCCGCCGGACGTTGTCGACGTCGTACACCGCGCCCGTCGGATTGTTCGGCGTGTTGAGCACCACGCAGGCCGTCTCGTCGTCGATTGCCTCGACCAACGCAGCGACGTCCAGCGAGCCGTCCCGCCGGGCCGGAACCAGCTCCGGCTCCCCGCCGAGCATCTGGGCTTTCCCCGGGTAGTACGGGTAGACGGGATCGACGAGTACGACGCCGTCGCCGGCGTCCCGGTCGAGGGCGCTCGCCATCCCGAGGTAGTTCGCCTCGCCGGCGCCGTTGGTGACGACCACCTGCGAGACGTCGACGTTGCGTCTCGCGGCGATCTCCTCGCGCAGTTCCCGCAGCCCCTCGCTGGGCGGATACTGGAACTCGTCGGGGGTGGCGTCGGCGTACTCCCGAAGCCCCTCCCGGAGCGCCGCCGGCGGCTCCCAGTCCGGGTTGCCCGACACCATGTCGATGACGTCGCCCTCCGCTCGCGAGGCGTACTGCATGACCGCGAAGAACTGCGGCTCCTGATACTCCATACTCCCGTTCCGATCGGGGGCCTGTTCCCTTTTTCGTCCCTACCTGCCCGTTTGGTCCCGGCTACTCCCTTCTCGTTCCCGACAGACCACGGGTACGGGTCCGTCAGTCGAGTACGTCCACCGCGTATCCTCGGCTGCGAAGCTTCGCGATCAACTCCTCGGCATGTTCGGTGTCGTGGGTTTCGATCTCCAGTTCCACCTCGGCGGCGTTGACCGCCGCCTTGCGCGAGGTCCGATCGTGGTGGATGGCGTAGATGTTCGCCCCGCTTTCGGCGATGATGTCCACGAGCGACTGCAGCGCCCCTGGGCGATCCTTCAGCACGGTCCTGATCTTCAGGTACCGGCCGAGCTGAACCAGCCCCCGCATCACCACCGTCGTCAGCTGATTGAGGTTGATGTTCCCGCCGCAAAGCGCCGGTACGATCGTCTCGCCGTCCTCGTAGTCGAACGCCTCCGACAGCACCGCCGCAAGCGACACCGCTCCTGCCCCTTCGACGAGCGCTTTCGTCCGCTCTAACAGGAGGGTCAACGCGAGTGCGATCTCCCGATCCGTGACGGTAACCACCTCGTCGACCCGTTCTTGCATCACCGCGAAGGGTTTGTCGCCGATCCGCCGGGTGGCGATCCCGTCGGCGATGGTGTCGACCTGGTCGCGCTCGTAAATCTCCCCACGTTCGAGCGACTCCTTTGCCGAGGACGCTCCCGCCGCCTGCACGCCGATCACCCGGACGTCATCGAGCTGTTCGGTCACGGCCGTCGCGATCCCCGCGATCAGCCCGCCACCCCCGATCGGGACGACGACGGTGTCGACCTCCGGGCAGTCTTCGACGATCTCGAGGCCGATCGTGCCCTGGCCGGCCATGACTTGTTCGTCATCGAACGCGTGAACGTACGTCCTGTCTTCGGTTGCGGCGAGTTCGCGTGCGTGCGCCTGTGCCGCGTCGTAGTCCTCACCGTGGAGGATCACCGTTCCGCCGTACCGACGGGTGGCTTTCACCTTCGAGATCGGCGCGAACTTCGGCATCACGATCGTGGAGTCGACGCCGGCGCGGGTCGCCGCAAGCGCCACCCCCTGTGCGTGGTTGCCCGCACTGGCGGTGATCACGCCCGCTTGCTTCCGGTCTGCGTCCAGCGTTTCGATCCGGTTCAACGCCCCCCGGATCTTGAACGCGCCGGTGCGCTGGAAGTTCTCCAGTTTCAACGCCACGTCCGCTCCCGTCTCCTCGGAGAAACTGTGGGAGCGCTCGAGCGGCGTCCACCGGACGACGTCCCGGATCCGGTCGTCGGCTTCGAGCACGTCCTCGAGGGTGAGCATACGAACCACAGCGAGGGCGGACGCTAATGGTTTTCGATGGAAACGATGCCCCGGCGGATCGTCGCCACGAGAACGGCGAGCCCGGGGCTGATCGATCGGTGTCCGAAACGAAAGGGTGGGGGAACTGAGTCTGCACGCGTGTGACGTGCAAGTGTGAGATGTACCCGAGAGTATATAAAGGTGTGGCAGGCGAGGTGAAAGTAAAACCGCAAGACCGGGGCGGGATATTCTGTCGTATGACGAGTGTCTGCCGAACGTCATAGTGAATGATTCCCACACAACCGTTGGTGAATTGACACCCGTTACGGTGGGTCTCGGCCGCGATCGTTCGGCGGGGTGGGGACGATCCGGACGTTCTCGGTTTTGAGGTACTCCTCGACCCGATCGCGGAACGGACCGGTCCCCGGCCAGGTGACGTCGGCGTCGAGTCGCTCGGGATCTCCGACGTAGACGGCGGCTTCTGCGATGCGTTCGTCTTCGACTGGAACCGAAACCCGGGCGTAGAGGCCGCGATCGACCCCTTCGTATCGGTCGAGCCGTTCGATTTCGCCGGTGCGGAGGAGTCGCCCGGCGACCCGCCCGCCCGGCGCGAGCGTCGGATACCTCCCCTCCACCGCGTGGAGCCCGTGGAGCGTCGCCGCCCCGACGAAGACGAACGAGTCGAGCAGTTCCCCGACGCGATCGGGCGCGGTGAGGGTTCCGTACACGAAGACGTCCATTCACGTCATCTCCGGCGGCGCTCGGCAAAAAGCCGGCGCGTCGGGCCGCCTCCGGTAGCGTCAAACCGTCGCCGTCCAAGCGGGACTGTAGATGCTCTCGCGTCTGCGGCGCGTCTGGCGTCGGGTGTTCGCGCTCGCCTGGCCCGTGATGGCCGAACAGACGTTCCGCACGGCGATGCGCACGACCGACGTGATCGTCACGGCGCTGTTCTCGCCGGCGGCGGTGGTCGCGATCGGGCTGGCGGACCTGTACGCCCGGTTCCCGCTGCGGATCGGGCTGGGACTGGGAAGCGGCGCGATCGCGCTCTCCTCGCAGGACACCGGCGCCGGCGCCACCGCCCGCCGCGACGAGGTGGTGACCCAGGCGCTGCTTTTGGGCCTGCTCGCGGGCGTCCCGTTCGTCGCGTTCGGCTACTTCCTCGGGGAGTTCGCGATCCGGATCTTCGGCGCGAGCGACCGAGTGGTGGCGCTGGGGGCGGTGTATCTCGCGATCATTTTTGCAACCGCACCCGCCCGCCACGTCGCGCTCGTGGGCGCCAGGGCGCTTCAGGGGACCGGCGACACGCGGACGCCGATGTACGTCAACGTGGCCGCCAACTCCCTGAACATCGCCGGTTCGGTCGTTCTCGGTCTCGGCCTGTTCGGGTTCCCTCGCCTCGAGATCGTCGGGGTGGGACTCGCGACCGCGACCGCGAACGTCCTCACGGCGACGCTTCTGTGCGCCGCGATCTACACCACCTGGACGCCGGCGAACTTCGCCCGTCCCCGCGATCTCACCATCGCCAAACAGTTGCTCCAGGTCGGCGCTCCACGGATGGCGGAGGGGTTCGGCTCGGAGCTCGCGGAGTTCCCGTTCAACGCCCTCCTTTTGGGGTTCGGGGAGGTCGTCAACGCGGGATTCCAGATCGGTCGTCGCGTCTACCAGCAGGTGACCGGGCCGCTCTCGCGGGGGTACAACGTGGCCGCGAGCGTACTCGTCGGCCAGGAACTCGGGGCGGGTAACCCTGCCGAGGCGCGGTTCAACGGCTGGGCGGTCGCCGGACTCGGGATTGCTACGGTCGGGACGATCGGTATCCTGCTTGCGGTCTTCGCCGAATCGGTCGTCACCCATCCGGCCGTCGTGGAGCTGTTCGGACGGGAGGATCCCGAAGCGCTCGCCTACGGTGCGGCGTTCGCCCAGGTGTACGGGCTCTCTGCGGTCGCGCTCGTGTCGTTTTCGTCGCTCTCGGGTTCGCTGCAGGGGGCAAGCGAGACCCGGATCCCGTTCGTCGCGCGGCTCAGCGGTATGTTCGTCTTCTTCCTCGGGCTGTCGTGGCTGCTCGGATCGACACTCGGCTACGGGCCCGTGGGCGCGTACGTCGGCGTCTTCGTGGCGTACGTCTGGATGGCGCTGGTGGTGGCGTACGGCTTCGGCTACGCCGGCTGGGCCGACCGTGCCGCCAGGCTGATGGACGAACGCAGCGACGAGGGGGCGTCCGACGCGGTCGAGGGCGACTCGGTTGGCGATCCCGACGTCGACTGATCGACGCCGAACCGGCCTGTCGTCGTTAATCCGGCTTAATTAGGGACAAGTCGGTCGGACGGTCTCCACGGTTCAAGTTCCTGCGGTCCCTCGGTGCTGTCACATGCGACGACGCGAACTCATCGCCGGAGCCGGGATCACGCTGGCGGCGACGTCGGCAGGCTGTACGAGCGTACTGAACGACGAGCCGGTCGCCTTCGAAGCCGCGCTCGCCCAGGTTCCCGAGTCGGTGGCTCGAGACGCGGGATACGAACTCGACGAATTCGACCAACAGGTGATCGAGCGGACCTTCGAAGCCGCCGGGCAGTCTCAGACCGTCCAGGTGACCAACCGGACTGCAGAGTACGAAAAAGCCGTCGAACTGGGGCCGCTCGGCGAGCTCCGCGCCGCCATCTTCACGGCGCTTTCGACCCCGAAAGTGGAGGTTCTCGGCCGGACGTTCAACCCCGTCGACGACCGCTCGAACGAGGAACTCGCAGAGATGATTCAGGACCAGTACGCCGACATCGGCGATCTCGAGGTTGAACACGAAGCGCCGGTGACCGTTCTGGGCACCGACACGACCCAGACGAAGTTCGCCGGCGAAATTCGCATGGAAGGTGGGGAAGAGATCGACATCTACCTCCACGTGAGCAGCGCGGTCGAGAGTGGCGACGACCTCGTGATCGGCGTCGGTGCCTATCCCCAACAGCTACCGGGCGAAGAGGACAACGTGCTGACGATGATGGAAGCGATCGAACACGACACATAAGCTTCTCCACACTCCAGGACGAATCCGCCGATAATGCGTATTGGTTCCCGCGTTCGCGACGCCGCCCGGACGCTCGTGTATCGCCCCCACGACGTTCTCCCGTGGTATCTCGTCGGTGCCGGCGTCCCCGCCGTGAGTCGCGTGATCAGCCTGCTGGCGTTCGCGCTGGCTGCCGGGGTGCTGTGGACCCGAAGTGGGCTCGCGACGTTCCGCGAGCGCGCCCTCGAGATCGGACCGATCCCGGTCGACGATCCGGCCGTCGAGGGGGCGCAGGATCCGTTCGGGGATCCCGGATCTGTCGGGCAACCGCCCGAACAGGAGCTCGAGGAGCTGCTCGGCACCACGCCCGAGGAGCTTGCTGCAGTGTTCGAGCCGCTCGCGGATCCGCTTGCGGTCTCGATCGTTGTCGTCGGGTTCGTTCTCACCGGGATCGTCTCGGTGGGGCTCAACGCGGTCGCGTCGGCGGGTCGCGTCGGTGGCGTCTACGGCGCGCTTCGCGCCGCGGACGGCTCCCGGGCCGGCGTGGAGACGTTTCTCCGCGACTGGCGTTCGTTCCTCGCACTTTTGATCGTCGAGCTCGTCGCGCTCGCAGTCGTCGTGCTCGTCGGGCTCGGGCTACTGGCTACCGCCCTGGGTGCCGGTGGCGCTGCCGGCGTCGCGCTCGGGCTCCTTGCGGTCTTCGGAACGATCGTCGGCATCCTCCTGGTGCAGCTGCTTTTGGCGTTCGTCGGCCCGGCGATCGTCGTCGACGGTCGTGGGTTTTTCGCCGGATTGAAAGGTGGACTCGCGTTTCTCGTCCGCGAACCGCTCGCAGTCGTCGCCTACGTGGTGCTGGGGCTTTCGGTTCTCGTCGGGCTCGCCATCGTCGGGGGCGTCTTCTCGCTTCTGGGTGCTGGAAGCGTCGTCGCCCTGCTCGGGCTGGTGGTGGTGACGCCGCTTTTGGAGACGACGAAAGTGAGCCTCTATGCCGCCTTCCGGGGCGAGGAGCTGTCGGCGCCGGCGCCGGACCTCCGGGAGCGTCGACCGCTCCGCTTCCGGGCCCGTGACGGCTTCGCCCGCGGCTGGCGGGAGCTGCTCGCGTTCGTCCGAGAGACGCCGGGGCTGCACGCGACGATCGTCGGCGTGTTCGCCGCCGGGATCGCGATCGGTTGGGTCGTGATCGGCGGCGGACTCGTCGGGATCGTCGAGACCTCGATCGACGGGCGACTCGTGGGAACGAACCCGATCGGCCTCTTTTTCGACTTCGCGGCGAACAACTGGACGGTCGCGGTGCTCACCGCCACCGGCGGACTCGCGTTCGCGGTGCCGGCGGCGGTGTCGATCCTTTTTAACGGCCTCGCGTTCGGCGCGATCGCCCGCCTCGAGGTCGACCTCCTGGAGCTGCTCGTGTTCGTCTTCCCCCACGGGATCGTCGAGATCCCCGCAATCTTGATCGCCGGCGCGCTCGGCCTGTGGCTGGGGCTGATCGCGTTCCGCGGGGTCGTCGGACGCGCCGACCGGGTGGATCTCGCCGACGGGATCCGGCGCACCTACTGGGTGCTCGTCGGCATTGCGATCCTGATCCTGGCGGCGGCGGTGATCGAGGCGTTCGTCAGCCCGTACCTGCGATTGCTGGTGTGATCCTGCGCGGGGGTGTCGTCAGTACGCCACGCCGACGGTTTCCTGGTAGCTGCCGTGCTGCTGTTCGAACACCTGCATGATCTCGCCCATCGTGGCGTACGCCTTCACCGCGTCGACGATCGCGGGCATCGCGTTGTCGCCGGCGGCGACGACCGCTTCGAGTTCGGCAAGCGCCGACTCGACCGCCTCGTCGTCGCGCTTTCGCTTGACCGACTCGAGCCGGTCGCGCTGGCGCTTTTGTACCGTCTCGTCCACCTCCAGGATCTCCGGGCGGGTGTCCTCGTCGATCTCGTAGGCGTTGACGCCGACGACCGTCTCGTCGCCGGCCTCGACGCGCTCCTGGTACTCGTAGGCGGCGTCCTGGATCTCCCGGTGGAAGAAGCCGCTCTCGATCCCGGCGAGGACGCCATCGCGCACCGATCCGTCGCCCATCTCACGGATCTCCTCGATGTACGCCATCGCTTCGGTTTCCACCTCGTCGGTGAGCGCCTCCACGGCGTAGGATCCCCCGAGAGGATCGACGATGTCGGCTGCGCCGGACTCCTCGGCGATGATCTGCTGGGTTCGCAGTGCGACACGGACCGCCTGTTCGCTGGGCAGCGCCAGCGCCTCGTCGTAGGAGTTGGTGTGTAGCGACTGGGTGCCGCCGAGCACGCCCGCGAGCGCCTGGATGGTCACCCGGACGACGTTGTTGAGCGGCTGCTGGGCGGTCAGCGACTGACCGGCCGTCTGGGTGTGGAACTTCAGCCGCTTCGAGGCCGGGTCAGCGGCGTCGTACCACTCGTCCATCACCCGGGCGTAGATCCGGCGGGCCGCGCGGAACTTCGCGACCTCCTCGAAGATGGAGTTGTGGGAGTTGAAAAAGAAGGACAGCTGCGGCGCGAACTCGTCGACGTCGAGCCCGCGGTCGATCCCGTCCTCGACGTAGGCGAACCCGTCCGCCAGCGTGAACGCCAGCTCCTGGACTGCTGTCGAGCCGGCCTCCCGGATGTGGTAGCCCGACACCGAGATGGGATTGAACTTCGGCGTCTCCGCGGCGGCGTACTCGATTACGTCCGTGACCAGATCCAGCGACGGCTCCGGGGGCATCACCCACTCCTTCTGGGCGATGAACTCCTTGAGCATGTCGTTTTGCAGGGTTCCCCGGAGCTCCTCGCGGGGGACCCCCTTCCGATCCGCGAGTGCGATGTACATCGCGAAGATCACCGGCGCGCTCGGGTTGATGGTAAACGACGTCGACACCTCGCTGACGTCGATGCCCTCGAAGAGGATCTCCATGTCCCGCAGCGTGTCGACAGCGACCCCCTCCTTGCCGACCTCGCCGTCGGCCATCGGGGCGTCCGAATCGATCCCCATCAGCGACGGCATGTCGAACGCCGTCGACAGCCCCGTCTGGCCGTTCTCGATGAGGTAGTGGAACCGCTCGTTGGTCTCCTCTGCGGTGCCGAAGCCGGCGAACTGACGCATCGTCCACGTCCGGCCGCGGTACATCGTCGGATACACTCCCCGGGTGAACGGCTCCTCGCCCGGGAGCCCCAGATCCTCGGTGTACTCGAGGTCGGGGACGTCCTCTGGGGTGTACAGCCGATCGACCTCGAGGTTCGACACGGTGGCGAACCGCTCGCTGCGTTCGCCGTGTCGCTCAAGAACCGGTTCGAGCGTTTCCGCCTCCCACTCCTCGCGCGCCCGGCGGATCTCTTCGAGTTCCTCGTCGTCGAACATGCTCTCCAGTTCTCCCCGATCGTCCATTAAGGATTCGCCCATCGCCGTCGTCGATCGCCGTCGCCAATCCCCGTCGCCGATCGCCGTCGCCGGGACGACGCTCGTCGACGATCAGCCGAAGTTTTCGACTTTCGCCCCGTCGAAGCTCCCACCGGCCGATTCGACCGCCTGCTTTGCGAGATCGACGAACGAGTCGAAGCCGAACACGAACAGTTGTTCGCCCGCCGCCCCAGAGAGGGCCTCGGCGACGGGGGTGTCGAGCGGCGCGTCGGTGACCCGAACCGTCGCCCCCCGTTCTCGGAGCCGGGCGAGTCGCGTCCCGTGGGCCGGCGACCCCTCGTATCGGTACACGACAGCCGCCTCGTTGCCAGCTGCGAGCGCGCGTTCGGCGATCGCGACGGCCGGTCCCACCCCCGGCCCGCCGGCGAGGACCACAGCGCGCGGCTCCCCTTCGTAATACTGATCGCCGAAAGGACCGGACATCTCGAGGGTCGTTCCGGGTGCAAGCGTCGCGAGGAACTCGCTGAACGGCCCGCTCTCCTCCGGGTCGATCCCGACGGTCACCTCGAAGGTGTCCGTCACGGACGGGGAGGACAAGGTGTAAAACCGGGCGTACTCCTCGCCGTCGATCGTGGCCGCAAGGCGGACGAACTGCCCCGGCTCCGCCGTAAACTCCGGCGGTGTCGAGATCGTCACGGCGACTGTGTCGGTTCCGACGTTCTCGGTTTCGACGACTTCGACTGTCGCGTCCATGGATGTGATTGTGTTTCATTACACACGGATATTCCTTCCGCGAGTCGCCTCACTCCTCGCTTTTGGCCTGCCCCTCGCTCGAACACGCGGGTCTCTCGAAATGAGTTTACAAACACAACCGAAAACCGTATATATAATGGTTTTTATACTCGAAGAGACGATGTATTTCAGAAAAATCGAACGATTGTAAACTTCCTCGGCGTCATCCCAGTCAGAAGGCTTTTGATCGCTCCGAGGAAACCCCCGCCTTGTATGCCCGCGGACTTCAACTGGGCCATCGGCGGGGAAGCCGGCGATGGCATCGACTCGACCGGGAAGATCTTCGCACAGGCGCTCTCCCGGGCCGGTCGACACGTCTTCACCTCCAAGGACTTCGCGTCGCGTATCCGGGGCGGATACACGGCGTACAAGGTCAGGACGTCGGTCGACCAGGTGCAAAGCGTCGTCGACAGGCTCGACGTCCTCATCGCGCTCACTCCCCGAACCGTCGAGGAGAACCGCGAGGAACTTCACGACGAGTCCGTCGTGATCTACGACGGCTCTCGGACCACGATGCAGGGGCTGGATCTCCCCGAGGGTGTCGTCGGCCTCGACGTGCCGCTCAACGAGCTGGCCGAGGAGGCCGGCGGCGCGATCATGCGAAACGTCGTCGCCCTGGGTGCCGCCTGCGAGGTGAGCGGCTTCCCCATCGAGAACCTCGACTCGGCGCTGCAAAAGCGGTTCGGCGACAAGGGGACTGCGATCGTCGAGAACAACGAACGGGCCGCCCGGCTCGGCCGCGAATACGTCGCCGAGGAGTTCGACCACGAGTTCGACTACGAACTGGAGACGACCGACGCCGACTACGTTCTCCTCAACGGCGACGAGGCGATCGGCATGGGCGCGATCGCGGCCGGTTGCCGGTTTTACGCCGGCTATCCGATCACCCCTGCGACGGCCGTGATGGAGTATCTCACCGGTCGGATCGAGAAGTACGGCGGGCACGTGGTGCAGGCGGAGGACGAACTGGCGGCGATCAACCTGGCGCTGGGGGCCGCCCGCGCAGGCGCCCGATCGATGACGGCGACCTCCGGCCCGGGGATCGACCTGATGGCCGAGACGTTCGGCCTGGTTGCCACCTCCGAGACGCCGCTGGTGATCGCCAACGTGATGCGGTCGGGTCCCTCGACGGGAATGCCGACGAAACAGGAGCAGGGCGACCTGAACATGATGCTGTACGGGGGCCACGGCGAGGTGCCGCGGTTCGTCCTCGCGCCCACCACAGTTTCTGAGTGTTTCTGGAAGACGGTCGAGGCGTTCAACCTCGCCGAGAAGTACCAGCTCCCCGTCTATCTGGCTGCGGATCTCTCGCTTGCGGTCACCGAGCAGACGTTCCCGCCGGAGGCGTTCGACATGGACGAGGTGGAGATCGACCGCGGGTTCGTCGTCGACGAGGAGACGATCGACGACCACCGCACCGAGGGCGGGAAGTTCAAACCACACGAGATCACCGACGACGGGATCAGCCCGCGGGCGTTCCCGGGAACCGACGGCGGCGCACACATGTCCACGGGCCTGGAACACGACGAACTGGGTCGCCGCACCGAGGACACCGAGATGCGGAAAAAGCAGGTCGAAAAACGCAACCGGAAGGTCGAAACCGCAATCGAGCGCGAGGAGTTCGGCTACCGGGAGTTCGGCGACCCCGACGCCGACTCACTCGTGATCACGTGGGGGTCGACGGAGGGTGCACTCGTCGAGGCGCTTTCGTTCCTCGAAGAGGAGGGTATCGACGCGCGGGTGATCTCGGTGCCGTACATCTTCCCCCGTCCGGACCTCTCGGAGCCGGTCGAGGCGGCAGAGACGACGATCGTCGTCGAGTGCAACGAGCGCGGGCAGTTCGCGAACCTGGTGGAACACGACGTGCTCGAACGGGTCGAGCGGATCAACAAGTACGACGGCGTCCAGTTCAAGGCGGACGAACTCGCGGGCACGATCATGGACGTCCTCGAGGAATCAGCGGAGAAAGCGGAGGTGTCACAATGAGCTCAGACGTTCGATTCACCGACTTCAAGTCGGACAAACAGCCCACCTGGTGTCCCGGCTGCGGCGACTTCGGGACGATGAACGGCATGATGAAGGCATTGGCGAACACCGGGAACGATCCGGACAACACGTTCGTCGTCGCCGGCATCGGCTGTTCGGGCAAGATCGGTACCTACATGCACAGCTACTCGCTCCACGGCGTCCACGGCCGGGCGCTCCCGGTCGGGGCGGGCGTGAAGATCGCCAACCCCGACCTCGAGGTGATGGTCGCCGGCGGCGACGGCGACGGCTACTCGATCGGGGTAGGCCATTTCATCCACAACGTCCGCCGGAACGTCGACATGACCTACGTCGTGATGGACAACCGGATCTACGGGCTCACGAAGGGGCAGGCGTCGCCGACCTCGCGGGCGGACTTCGAGACGTCGACGACGCCGGAGGGCCCCCAGCAGTCGCCGGTGAATCCCCTGGCGCTGGCGCTTGCGGCCGGCGGGACGTTCATCGCCCAGTCGTTCTCCTCGGACGCGATGCGACACGCCGAGATCGTCCAGGAGGCGATCGAGCACGACGGCTTCGGCTTCGTCAACGTGTTCTCGCCGTGTGTCACCTTCAACGACGTCGACACCTACGATTACTTCCGGGATAACCTGGTCGACCTGGCGGACACCGATCACGACCCGACCGACGAGGACGAGGCGAAACGGAAGATCCTCGACAGCTCCAGGGAGTACCAGGGCGTGCTCTACCGGGATCCCGGGGCGAAGACCTACGAGGAGTCGAAGGGGCTCGACGAGCCGATGACAGAGATCCCAGACGGCGCCCCCGAGGACGCGATGGACCTGGTTCGGGAGTTTTACTGAACCACGACCGTTTTCTGCCTCGGGTGCGCTCCCTTCGGTCGCGCACCACTCGTTGAAAAAGCTCGAGCAAAAAGGCCGGCGGCGAACGCAGTGAGCCGCCGGTACAACGTCTCGAAAACACTGCGCCTCCCTTCGATCGGCGTCGGTACTCAGTCTTTGCGGAGTGATCCGTCCTCGATCGGGATTCGTCCGTCTGGTGAGATCGTGCTGGTCCATGTAGTCGGCTGCCTGGAACAGCACCGTCTCGTCTTCCGGGATCGACGCTATCTCGAGGGCGTAACTGAGCGCCGTCATCCAATCGAACTCGAACCGGTCGGAGATCAGCAGTAGCTCGAAAAGCGTGGCCCGCGAGGTGTATATTCGCCCCTCGTTCTCGACTGCGATCTCGGCGGCATTCTCCTGGAGCCAATCGTCGTCTTTCACCAACGCGATGAAGAGATCGGTGTCAGCGTAAATCATCGGCGTCCGATTCGGTGACGTCGTTGACTGCATCCGCGTACGCAGCCTCGCGTGCCTCCCGTTTTATATAAATGGATCACTATATTTTGAATAGAAACAAATTATAAGAGAGCCATCGTCGTACACCAATACAGGAGCTACATCATGGACTCGTGGACTGAGCGACTCAGTACCAGGGAACGCGTGCGAAAAATCGCGCTCTCGCTCACGCGACCCCGGTCAGTCAACTGGATCAAGAACGAAGCCGACGTCGCGTCGTGGGACACCACGAAGGACGAACTCGAGCGGCTCGTCGAGTACGGGCAGATCAAACGTGTCGAAGACGACAGCGGGAACGAGACGCGATACCGATACGGTCCCAACTATCGACGGCGCTATCTCGACCGCGTGGAAGAACTCGCGGCCGAACACACCAAAGACGAACTGCGGAACGAATTCGCAGAGATCCAAGAGCAGATCGAAGCGTGGCAGGACACCTACGGCGTGAACTCCCTGAGCGAACTGGGGGAGTCCGTGACTGACGCGGATCTGTCGAGCGACGAGATTCGGGAGCGAAACGCAGTCATCCGCCGATGGAAGCGTTCCCGGGAGACGAAACGTCTCGTCGATCACGCGCTCTCCCTGTACGACGATCTCGAAAGCGTCACCGATCCCGAAACCGACCCTCGGCCGGGCGAGGCGGCACAGTAATCGATGGCGTCGCTGTTCGTCTTTCTCGCTCACCGGAGTCTACTCGATCAGCACACCGCTCACGGCGAGATCCAAACGTGGCTACGCAACCAGGGCGGGTGTCGGGACGTCCGGTACGCGCCGAGTTCTATCCGGCGACACGAGGTCTGCGCGACGGTCGACCCCGAAATTCTGCTGGGAGAGCCGTATCCTTCGGAGACGGCCGACCTTCGTGTGGAGTTCGAGTTTCCGGACGACGCCGGGTACGATCACTACGAGATTCAGTGGGTCGACGGGGAGCGGAACTACTCGTTCGGGTGGCACCAGGACGAAACGCACCCGGACCTCGGGAAGTGTCACTTCCAGATCGACCATCGTGACGAAACAGTCGCTCGAAACCCGGCCGTGTTCCACGACAGCCATCCGGTGAACGTCCTCGAGCAACGGCTCTCGCTCGTGCCGTCGATTCTCGAGTTGGTGACCTGGAAAAACGATCGGCCGGCCCTCTCTCGGTGGCCGCCTGAGGAGATGTGATCGAAGCGAGACGATTCGACGTTGTCATACGGCACGAACGACTACCAGTCGCTAATGGAGCTGCGATTTCTCGGCGGCGCCCGCGAGGTCGGCCGGAGCGCCGTCCTCGTAAACGACGCGCTCCTTTTGGATTTCGGCATGCTAGCGGACAACCCGCCCCGGTTTCCTGTCGAGACACCGGAGCCGGACGCCGTCGTCGTCTCCCACGGTCACCTCGATCACGTCGGCGCGATCCCGTCGCTCCTCTCCGGGAGGTCGCGGTCGCCGATCCACTGGACGCCGCCGACGTACGAACTGGCCTTGACGCTCGCCCGGGACACCCTGAAGCTCCACGGCGTCTCCGCGAGCGGAGCGAGGGGAGGCTCGAAGCGTCGAAGACGATTCGGCGGGACAGTGCAGTGTCCGTTCACCGAAACCGACGTCAAACGGATGACGGAGGTCTCTCGAACGCACGGCTACGGGGAGTCGTTCGAGGCGGCCGGCCACCGGGTCACCTTCTTCAACGCCGGCCACATCCCCGGCAGCGCGCACGTCCTCGTCGACGACGGCGACACCCGTTTACTGTACACCGGTGACTTCCACACCGACGACCAGCGTCTCGTCGCGGGCACCACCGCCCGGCCCGACGCCGACGTCGTCATCTGTGAAAGCACATACAGCGACGTCGAACACGACGACAGGTCAGCCGTCGAAGAGCGGTTCGCCGAGAGCGTGCAGACGACCCTCTGGGAGGGCGGGACCGTGATCGTCCCGGCGTTCGCGATCGGACGCACCCAGGAGATGATGCTGATCTGCGACGCGTACGACATCCCCTGTTACGTCGACGGAATGGGCACGGAGGTGACCGAGATGTTTCGCCGCCATCCCGAGTTCCTGCGCGACCCCGAAGCGCTTCGCCGGGCGAAGTCACACGCCCGCTTTGTCACCGGCCGGGACGGCCAGCGGAAACGTATCACCGAACAGAAAGCGGCGATCATCACCACGAGCGGGATGCTCTCGGGCGGCCCGGCGATGACGTACATCCCGGAGATCCGGTCGAACCCCGTGAACAAGATCACGATGACTGGCTACCAGGTCGAGGGGACCCCCGGCCGCGAACTGCTCGAGACCGGCACCGCAGCGATCGACGGCCGGGTGATGCCCGTCGCCGCGCAGGTGGAGGGATACGACTTCTCGGCGCACGCCGACCGGTCGGGGCTGGTGTCGTTTCTCGACTCCTACCGGGACGCCACCGTGCTCGTGAACCACGGCGACCGGTGTGAACGGTTCGCCGCGGAACTGTCGGCGGACGGCTACGACGCGAGCGCGCCGACGATCGGGGACGTCCGCCTGGTGTCGGCAGGGCGGAGTTAAACGGACAGGCGGACGGCCTCGTCCCGGTCGGTCACCGTTGCGTCTTCGAGTTCGCCGAAGGCGTCGTGGAGTCGGTCGTACGTCTCCGCGAGCCCCTCGACGATCACCTTCGTCTCCCCGATCACGGCCATGAAGTTTGTGTCGCCGCGAAACCGCGGCACGACGTGCGTGTGGACGTGGTCGTCGATCGACCCCCCAGCGGCGTCGCCGCCGAGGTTCATCCCGGCGTTGAACCCAGCCGGATCGAACGCCCGCCGCATCGCCTCGAAGGTTGCTGCCTTCAGCCGGGCGTGATCCAGCATGACCGACGACGACAGCTCGCCGTACTGGCCCTCGTGTGCGTACGGGATGACCATCACGTGCCCCGGGTTGTACGGGTAGTTGTTGAGCAGTACGAACGCGTGCTCGCTGCGGGCGACGATCCGGGACTCTCGGTCGGCGTCGCGTTCGGGGAGCACGCAGAACGGACAGCCCTCGATGGGATCTTCCTCGCGCTCGATCCACTCGATCCGCCACGGGGCGAACAGCTGATCCATACCGGCGCTTCGGCGGGCGGGCTCTTGGGCGTTTGGAGGTCGGGTCGTCGCCGTGGGGGAGGTCACTCACAAGACCGCCGCGGCGGCGAGAAACGACGCGACGTACACCACAGCGGCGATCGGGAGCGCGCGCCCGACACGGTAGCCGATGCTCGCGGGGTCGAGGCCGCGGTCGATCCCGGTAGCGAGTGCAGTGAGCAACGCGGCGAGCAGCAGCACGTACGCACCGATCACGAGCCCGAGGTCGGCGGTGGCGAACGCGGCCTCCGTCGCGGCTGTTCCACCCTGCTGTGGTCCCCCACTCCCGGGTCCCGCTCCGGCGAACGACCCCGACTCCCCACCTGCGACGTCGACAGCCCGGATCCGGTCGGAGAGCGCGACGGTCGCACCCCCGACGAGCGGTCCGAACACCGTGGCCGTGTTCGAGAGCGTTCCGGTCACGTCCGAAAGCCGCCCCCGTGCCTCGGTTTCGATCCGATCGAGTTCCTCCAGGTGGGTCGCCAGATCCAGGATTACGTCCCCGGCCGGGCGGCCGATCCGTGCGGCGACGCCGAGCAGTGCGGCCGCCCGATGGAACCGGGGGCTGGGCACCGTCGCGAGCGCGCCGTCTCTCGCCAGAAACGCGGTCCGAACGTCGACGCGGAACGTCTTCCCGTACGCGACGGCGTCCTCGAACACCTCGCCGGTCGGTCCGGTGGCGTCCGCCGCCGCGTGCTCGAGTGCCGTCTCGACGGCGTCGCCCTCGGCCACCCGCTGTCCGATCCGCACCAGCGCGTCCGGCAAACCCTCCTCGATCTCGCGAACCCGTCTCCGGACCGACTCGACCGGTCTGAACCACGATAACAGTCCGAAACCGATACCGACGCCGACCGCCGCGATCGGTCGCGTCCAGCCGGGCGCGACGGCGCCGGCCACCAGCCACGCCGCCGCCGCATATCCCCCGGCGACGGCGACAGTTCGGGGGAGCGTCCCGGATGCGTCCGGGTGTGCGCTCGTCACCGGCGGCGGTGGAAACGCGACCGGACGACGCGCCAGGAGCCATGCTCCCGCAGCCAAAAGCCCCGCCGGGAGGACGACGCCGTACGCGAGGGCGACGGCCGGCAGCGACACCGGGACGCCCGCCGCCGGTGCGGCCGGCAACACCCCAACCAGCGCCAGCGGGAGCAGGACCCCGAACGCGTAGATCGCGGTCACTGGACTCCGGATTCCCCCCGCGTACGTCGCCAGCTCTTTCCTGGTGCCGTCGACGACTGCGTCCATCGATCGGTCGAGTGCGCGTTCGCGCCGCCCTGCGGGAACCGTCGTCGCGGTCGCGAGTTGGGCGGCCGCCCGGTCGAGCGCGGGGAAGTACGGCCGCCAGTCGTCAGCGAACGCGGCGAGTCCCGACTCCGGACCCCCCCGGGACTGACGGACGTGTGCCTCGAGCGCCCGAAAGAGGCGTCCCTCGTCGGTTCGGACTGCGAACCGAACCGCCCGTTCCAGCGACGGATCGAGCCGCACCCGAAGTACGAGCAGGCCGACCAGCGCGGTTGCGTCCCCGAGCGACCGTGTTCGACGGACGCGTGCGAGCCAGCGGGGGCCGTACTCGACTCCCGTCGACGCCAGCAGTCCCGCTGCTGTCCCGAACAGGACTCCCGGAACGAGCCCGAACAACGCGACCGTTGCCGCGCCGACCCCGACGCCGAACAGCGCTCCGGCGTAGTAGCCCGCCCGGACGACGGTTTCGGGGGCAAGATCGCTCTCGAGAAACGACAGTGCACGTCGGAGCGGTGCGTGTTCCTCGGCGTGCTCCGTTTCCCGTCGGCTGCCGTCGCGCGGGCTCACGGAGCCAGCCTCCCGGGATCGAGATCGGACGGCCGGTGGCGATCGGTCTCGGCGAGACGTTCGAGGCGGTCGGATCGGCGCTGGACTGCGTCCCTGACGTCGGCGTATGTCTCTCCCGATCGGACAAGCGCGGACAGCAGGTGACTGTTCCCCCGATCACAGACTCCGGTCGGTGATCCGGCGTCCGGCCCCTCGAACAGCGGGACGCTCCGGACGTCCGCACCGTCGCCCCGGATCTCCTCGAGGGCCGAGAGGTGATACTCGCCGTCGAGGGTGACCACGGCGTCGGTGGACGCAAACGAGGACGCCGAAACCCCCAGATCCGCGACGACCCGCTCTCGGACCGCGTCGGCGCCGTCGCCGTGGATGGTTCCGAGGATCGCCTCCTGCTGGGCACCGACCCGCATCGCCTCGTACAGCGCCGCCGCCTCGCTTCCTCGGACCTCGCCGACCACGAGCGCCCCGTCGCCGAGCCGAAGTGCGGTCCGAACCGCCTTCGTGGGAGAGATCTCGCCGCCGCTCTCTCCGGAATCTGCCCCTCTCTCCGCGTTTCCGCCCTGATCTGTGTGGAGCCGTTGCACGTCCCGGCCTCCCGACTGGAGCCGGTCGACGGGTAGTTCGGGCGTGTCCTCGACGACGAGCGTCCGAACTTCGGGCGAGAGCTCCCACAGCAGTGCCCCCAGAAGCGTCGTCTTCCCGCAGCCGCGACCGCCGGCGACGAGCAGCGCCGCGCCGCGTTGGACCGCCACCGACAACAGTCCCGCCGCCCGCGGGGGAAGCGTCCCGGCGTCGATCAACCGCGGGAGCGTCCAGGGCGTCCGATCGCGGCGCCGGAATGCAAACGCCAGCCCGTCGGTGACCGGTGCCGTCGTTGCAGCGACTCGAACTGGGTCACCGCCGATATCTAGGCTCGCGTCCAGCGTGGGGTCCGCCCGGGAGAAGCCGCGGCCGCTCTCCCGACGCAGCCTTGACGCCAGCGTGGCAGCCGCAGTCGGGGGGAACCGGACGTTCGTGACGAACCGCCGGCCGTCACGGAGGAGCCGAACCGGGTTCTCCTCGACGGGTGCAGAGACGAACGCGTCGGTCACGTCCGGGTCCGCAAACAGGTCCTCGAACACGCCGTTCCCGTGGGTGTGCTTTCGGAGGATCGTGGCGAGCCGTTCTACGGGAACGGTCGAGAGGCCGTTCTCGTCGTCCGGTTGCTCCGTCGCGGCGACCGCCGCGGCCACCGCACGATCCGCCGAGCGGTTGTCGTTTCCCCGTGACGAGCCTCGGAGCCGATTGCGGGCCACAACCAGCGTTTCGGCGTGCTTCCGGTCGAGCCGCAGCGACGGCGGTGTGAGACGATACAGGGGCGGCGCGTCAGGTCGGCCGTACGTCCGGACGACGGCACCGGTCTCGAGTTCGATTCGCTGCCGGAGCGTCGCCGCCGGTGGTGCGCGATCCTCGATCCGGGCCCGTGCGATCGGCACCCCGTCCGCCGACCGAAGCACCTCCTCGTACCCCTCGACGTCGGCTGCGACCTCCGCGAGCCCGGTTTCGGCCGCGATCCGGCTCACGGGTCCGGCCCGACCGGTCGCCTCCCTGACGGCGTCCAGCGGATCGGTCGCGGCCAGTCCGGCGAGTCGATCGTCGTGGTGGCCGACGCGTTCGTGAAACCTGCCCGCAGCGAGCAACAGCGCGTTCGCGCCGGGGCGGTAGCGACGCGTTCTCCCGCGGGTGCGGGTGACGACGACGTCGGCGTCCCGCCGGGAGAGCGCCCGAATGACCCGGGCTCGACACGCCGGGGACTGCTGGAGGTTGCCGTCGCCGGCACACGCTGTCGCGTCCACCTGCAGCTCGGTCAGCTCCCGGAGGCCGGTTCCGCTCGGCTCTTCGAACGTGGTTTCACAGCGACAGCCGTCGGCTACGTCGTCGTCGCGACCTCCGGGGAGCCGATCGAGCAGCGACATACGGCGCCTGGCTCGTGTTCGTATTTAAAAATCCTGCTCGGGATGGCTCCCGGGCGGGAAAACGACGGGGAGGAAGGGCGGTTCCGAGAGACTGCCCGGTACTGTTCACTCGACGACGCGTGCGTCCCAGTAGGAGACCGACGCGACGGCGTCGCCCAGCGGCGTTTTCCCCACGGCCTCGTCGACCGCGCGGAAGGGTTTCGCGACCGAACCCGGCAGGCTCCGGTAGAACCCGTACGGCAACACGAAGTCGTGGGATTCGTGAGCGAGTTCGAGCCCCGCGTCCGCGAGGAGACTCCGGACGTCCCGTTTCGAGTAGAGCCGCGATCCCATCGGCAGCGCCCAGTTGTACAGCACACGTGTGCTGGGTCGTCGGAAGGTATCGAAGAACACCTGCTCGCGTGCGACCCGCTTGAGCTCCCGGAGGAACGTCACTGGCGTGTCCGCCAGGTGGAAAAAGCGCATGGCGAAGACGGCGTCGAAGTGATCGTCGGGAAACGGCAGCCGCCCGGCGTCGCCGAGCATGAACGAGACGTTCTCCGAGACGCCGGCGGTGGCGGCCTTCTCCCGTCCCTGCGAGAGCATCGCCGAGGAGATGTCGAGTCCGACGACGTCGGCGCCCTGGTCGGCGAGCATGACCGTGAACCGTCCGGTTCCGCAGGCGACCTCCAGTACTTCCCGGCCCTCGACGGGCCCCAGCGCCGAGAGAACCGCCTGCTTTTCGCGGCGATCGATCAGGCGGCCGCCGCCGGAGAACCGCTTGTCGTCGTACTCCTGGGCGACGTCCTCCGCCTGGTACCACTCCTGTCCTTTCACGGGGGAACCTGTACGCCCGGGGACTAAAATCGTACTGATGACGATCGACGGGGTCACCCATCCCGTCTACCCACGTATATTTGCCACAAAACATAATTGTTTTACACACCCGTCTATAACGGTTTATCACGTAGTTCGGTTCGTCTTCGTTCGCATCCTCCGGTCGGGCCGCCGTCCGATACCGGCCTCGAATAGCTGTAACTCCACCTTATATCTCCTTATATAATCCGTATCCGTTTTCCCAATATGTAGCCAACCTTTACCACGGCAGATCAACTCGGGGGCTGTATGAGCACTAGTCCGGCAGAAATCAACGACCACGAAACGCTGACCGACACCGAATTCAGGGATCGCCTCCGGGAGCTTCCGCCGAGCGCGAAGCTCGTCGCGAAAGTACTGGAGGGGGACTCGCCGCTCTCGCAGGGGCAGCTCGCCGAGGAGTCGCTGTTGCCCGACCGGACGGTCCGGTACGCCCTCAACCGCCTCGAGGACGAGGGACTCGTCGATTCCCGGTACAGCTTCAAAGACGCCCGCAAACAGGTGTACTTCCTGACGAACTGACTGCGCCGGCTCCCGGCGACACGCACGGTTGCGGCGTTCGGACGGAGATCCGCCCTTTTAAGTCAGTACCGGCGTTTCGACGTGTATGGAGCTTTCGGTGGTCGTGCCCACCCTCAACGGGCGCGATCGGCTGGCGGCGTGTCTGGACGCGCTGGCGGCACACGCGCCGGACGCCGAGGTGATCGTCGCCAACGGGCCGTCGGCCGACGGGACTACGGGGATGGTTCGCGACCGTGACGACGTCGACGTCCTCGTGGAGATCTCCGACCGCTCGGTGAACGTCGCTCGCAATGCGGGGATCGAAGTGGCGCGCGGGGACGCCGTCGCCCTGGTCGACTTCGACCGTCGGGTGACGGACGGCTGGTTGGAGGCAGCCCTGGAGGGACTCGAGTCGGCACCGGTCGTCACCGGCCCGTCGCTTCCGGTCGCCGGCGAGGGGCGGACGCTCGAGGAACCTGAACACCGTCGGATAGCCGGCCGGGAGGTCCGTTACTTCACGAGCGGGAACGTCGCGTTCCGACGCGGTGTCCTCGAAGAACTGGACGGGTTCGACGAGTATCTGAGCGTCGGCGGCGCCCGCGACGCCGCCCACAGGCTGGCCGGCCTCGAGTACGGGGTCGTCTGGGACGAACGACTGTCGGTGGGTCACGAGCCGCTGGCCGAGGAGGGACACGATTGGCGGGAGAAGTACCGCGCGCTCGGCTACCGGCTCGCGAAGAACTACGGGCTCCGGCCGGGGGTTCCACGCACTCTCGTCGGACAGGCGCTGTGTGACGCGCGGTCGACCCTCGAGGACGTGGTCCGGGGCGAGGGGGCTCCCACCGCGTGGGTCGGGAACGGGTGGCGGGTCGTAACCGGTGCGGTCGACGGCGCCACTGACGGGCTCGTCGCCCGGGCCCGGGACCGATCGCCGACGCGGAACCCTCGCGGGATCTCGGTCCGCCGCGATCGTGCGGTCGCGCTGTACGATCGGCGCGATGGACGCGTCGAATCGTAGTCTCGCCATCGGTTGACGCTGGTTCCGGATTCAAACGGGATACTCGGCGTCCTCGTCGACGACGTGGTCCGGCTCGGGCGGAACGTTCCAGTCGGTCGTCAACTCGAGGAACTGCACCAGCATTCGAGCGGTGGCCCCCCAGACCGTGTACCCGTTCACGTGGAAAAAGTGGAGACAGACGTCGCCGTGGCGCGGATGTTCCCTGCGCTGTGACTCGTAGTTTCCGCGATCGGTGAGCCCCGCGACGGGAAGCGGGGCGATCTCGGCGACCTCGTATTCGTCGGGGTAGTACTCCCTGTCGGGGATCCTGGCGACGAACGGCCGGACGGCGTAGCCGCTCACCGTCTCGATGTCGTCGAGCCGGCCGACGACGGTCGGCTCCTCCGGCCGGAGACCGATCTCCTCGCCGGCCTCCCGCAGGGCGGTCGCCCGAAGGCTCCCGTCGACGGGTTCGCGTCCGCCTCCGGGAAAGCTCATCTGGCCGGGATGCTCGCCGAGGTGTTCCGCCCGTTTGGTAAACAGGAGCCACGGCTCCCTGTCCCGACAGAACACCGGAACGAGAACGGCGGCCTCCCGTGCCGTCCCGTCGACTTCGACGGGCTCGTGACGGCTCACCTCCGCCAGATCCATACCCTCAGTTTGCGCCGGAATACAATAGCTCTGTGGGGCGTTCTCGTCCGGCGAAAGCCGACTGACACCGAACAGAGACCGAATCTCTGTCGGTCACTCCAGGGCGCGTTCGATGTCTGCGCGGACGTCGTCCGTGTCGACCCCGGCCCAGACGTCCACGTCGAAGCAGACGTCGAGCAGCGTTTCGAGCCGGTCGTCGTCGCCGTCGGCGGCTGCACGGGCGGCGTCCCGCCGGAGTCGCTCCTCGACTGCAGTGGCGACCGCTTCTCGGTCGATCGCTCGGTTCCCATCGATCTCGAGGATGTGTGGGAGGTCGGCGGCGCCGTCCGGGAGTCGCGGGAAGGCCGTCGGCCCGACTGCGAGACGCGACAGGCGGCGGTGTGGGTCCTGGTCGGCGCCGTTCGTCTGCTCGCGTTCGACAGAGACGAGGGCGAACTCCGAGATGGCGTCGTCTATCGCTCGCTCGACCGCGTCGCGGTCGATCGACTCCCCCCGCTTGAACGCGAGTTCGGCTGCTGCGTCCGCGAGTTCCTCCCGTCCCAGAACGGTGAACATGTCGACGACCCCCGCGAGGGCGTCCGGCTCGAGAAACGCCCGGTCGGCGTCGGTCGGTGCGCTGTCGTTGCTCACGTCCGGGCGGACGGCTGCCGCTGCCAAAACTGGTGCGGTCGCGAAAAGTGAAGATCGCCTCCGTCGCTTCAGCAGGTTCAGGGGAGTCGTCCGGCGCTTTCGAGCGCCGTCAGAACGATCAGGATCACCAGAAGCGCCGAGAGGAACCCACCGAAGACGGCGTCGTAGGTGAACCCTCGTTCCACGAGTGCGCCGACGACGGAGGCGCCGCCGGCCTGGGCCAGCATCATCGACGCCGAGTAGAACGCGTACGCGCTCGCCCGGGTGGCGTCCGGCAGCGTGTCGAGCAGATACGTGTCCATCGCGGGGAAAAGCGAGTGTATCACGAAGCCGACGACTGCGGAGACGGCGATGACGACGAACAGTCCGGACGTCATCGTCAACGCGAAGACGCTGACGAGAAACGCGGCGATGATACCCAGGATGTACGGCACGTGCGGCAGCCGATCGGCGAGCCGCCCGCTCACGAGGAACGCCGGAACGCCCGCGGCGAAAAGCACTGTGAGGAGGTTTCGCGCGACGGACTCCGGCAACCCCTTCGCGAGCATGTACTGCTCGTAGAAGTTGAACACGCCCTGCCAGACGAACCCGACCGTGCCCAGCATCGCGACGCCGGTGACGATGATCCGCCACTCCTGGCGGGCGGCACCGAAGAAGTCGCGATCCTTCGTTCCCGCTTCGGGGAGTTCGGTCCGCCGGGCGACCAGAAAGATCAGCGTCGTGATCGCCGCGGCGGCGATCCCCGTACCGTAGAAGACGAGCCGCCAGTCGTACACGACCGCGACGGAGACGATCGGTGCCGCGAGCACGGCGGCGAGTTGGCTCGCCATCCCGTGGATCCCCAGCACTCGTCCGACCCGATCGGGGAACAGCTCGGAGACGAACGGGTTCGCCGAGACGAAGTACGCGCCAGACGCCAGCCCCATCGCGAACGCACCGGCCATCAGTGCGGGGACGCTCGCGGCGCTCGCGATGAAAAACGACGCCGCCGTGAGCACCGTCCCCGCTCCCAGCACCACGTAGTGACGCGGCACCTTCGTCAGGAGGTAGCCGGTCGGGAGCCGGGGCGAGGCGCTGCCGACCCACGCCAGGGTGACGACGAGACCGATGGTGCCCTCCCTGACGCTGAAGACGTCCATGAACTCCCCGACCAGCGGCGCGAAGACGATCCGCGCGAAGTTGACGAGGAACACCAGGCCGCACAGCGTCCCGAACAGTCGAACGCGTGACACACCTGTCGTACCGTGCCGGTGGCTACAAACCTGTTGAATCCCGACAACCGAACAGGGTATTTAACAGCCCCGGCGTCGAAGCCCCCCACATGAAGTCGACGCGCAAAGGGCTCCGGGACGGGGAACTGTTCAAGGACAACTACGAACGGCTCAAGTGTGCAGACTGCGAGGAGGTGCTGGATCGGCGGGACGATCCCGACGAGCTGTTCGACGTCAGGACCTGTTCGGAGTGCGGGCGGGCCTGGAAGGACATTCGCTGAGCGCTCCGGTTCCCGACCGTCCCCCGTTTTCTCCGCCGTTTTCAGTCCGTCTCGGGTTCCGGATCCGTCCGGATCGTCCCGGTCGCCGCGTCGACGACGGCCGACGGCGACAGCGTCGTGTCCGTCCACGCCGGCAGGCGCGTGTCAGGTCCCGGCGGACTGATGCTGTCGGCGTACGTTCGGCTCTGCTCGCGCTCGGCGTCGCGGTCGTACGACAGCCCGTTGAACCCGGCGTCGGCAGCGTACTGCTCGACGAGCCGATCGGCCGCATCACGGTACGCCGCCGCAAGCGTGGGGTAGTCGACGTCGACGCCGTGGTCCTCCAGGGTGCGAAACAGCGCCGTGCCCACCTCGCCTGCCATCGTCGACAGCCCGCGATCCCCGGTCACCGGATGGTGGTCGTGTCTGTGAAACCCCAGATCGACCTGAGCGCTGTGGCGCGTGCCGGCCGCGTCGAACACCTCGCCGAGCAGCCCGATTTCGAGTCCCCACCGACGCTGGAGTCGCACCCGCCGGGCCAGGTCGGCGGTGAGGGCGACCTCGCCGGCGAGCGGATACCGGAACGCAGCGAGATATCGGACGAACGGGTGGTGGTGTCGCGTCTCGAGTGCCCTGATAAGGGGAGAGACGAACAGTCGGGTCAACCGTCCGTACAGCCGACCGTCCTCGACGCGTGCGTAGTAGCCTTTCGCGAACGCGTACCCTATCGAGAGCGGGAACAGAAGCCGGGGGACGTGTTCCCGGGTGTACGTCGTCGCGTCGGCGTCGTGGAGTACGACGTATTCGGCCCGGGAGGCCGCGACGCCGAGTCCGAGCCACACGTCCCGCCCCTTCCCGTGCTCCCCGTCGACACCGTGCTCTGCGAGCGTGGACTCGAGGGCGTCGGCGCCACACCACAGCACCGTCACCGACAGGTCGAACGACCGGACCCACGTCCGGAACCGCTCGACGACGCCGCCCGGCGCCCGCAACGGAACCACGACCTCGGCGGGGTCGATCGCCGACAGGGCCGCGAAGACGTGTTCGGGGGTCACCGACTCGATCCGGTCGCCGGCGATCGGGACAACGACGGCGGACTCTGCCACCGGCGCGTCGGGCGTCGAATCGGCGAGATCGTGCAGGGTTGTGACCCGTTCCTGTGTGTAGTCCATCAGTCGGTTCCTGCTCCCGGTTCTTCGAGTGCCGTGTTCGGATGCGTCCCCCCACCCGGATCGCGCTCCCCGAACTCGTGGCCGATCACCGCTGCGTCGCGGGTCTCGGCCACGTCGTGTGTTCGGACGACGTCCGCCCCCCGTTCGACGGCCATCGACGTCGCCGCCAGGCTCACCGGAAGCGCCTCCTCGGTCGATCGATCCGCGAGATGTCGGAGGAAGTTCTTGCGGTTGATCGACACCAGCATCGGTCGCTCGAGCCCCCGGAACTGTCGGAGACGGCGGAACGTCTCCCGGTCGTCCTCGATCGTCTTCTTCTCGCTCCAGCCGCCGAACGCGGGATCGACGATGGTCTTGTCGGTTAGCCCGTTCTGTTGTAACGCCTCGTACACCCGGTCGACGTAGTCGGCCTCTCTCGCCCACTCCGGCGACCGCGCACGCGCCCAGTCGACGTCGGTGACGGCCCCCGGACGGGCGAGGTCGGGGGGGCTCGCCATCTTGCAGACGGCGACGTCGTGTTCGCGACACACCGTCGGCATCTCCGGGTCGGCGAAGCCACAGACGTCGTTGACCATGTCGAACCCCCGATTCAGGGCGGCGTCGGCCACCTCGGCGTAGCGGGTCTCGATCGAGAAGACGGCGTCGCCGCTCACCGATTCGATCGCCTCGAGGGCGACGTCGAGCCGATCGAGTTCCTCCTTCGCCGTGAGAACGTCGAACCGCTTGTTCGCCGACTCGAGCCCCACGTCGACGATGTCGGCTCCCTCGTCGATCAGCTGTTCGTCCACGTACGTGGCCGCCTCCCCTGGATCGTCGTGAACGGAGGGGTCGTACGGCGACTCGTCGCTCACGTTCAACACGCCCATGATCCGCGGTGGATACCCGTCGCCGATCGGCAGTCCGGCCGCGTGGACCGTTCGCATGAGTGGTACGTGGTAACGAACGGATTAAGTGTTGACGATCCGGTGTATCCCGGCGGTCGGAAACACGCCGACGCGACCGGGGGTTTATCAGTGATGCCGAACCAGCCGGCCCCGGGTCATGTCGACACACGAAAACGGCTCGG
Source organism: Halalkaliarchaeum sp. AArc-GB (assembly GCF_031432225.1). Taxonomy (NCBI): domain Archaea; kingdom Methanobacteriati; phylum Methanobacteriota; class Halobacteria; order Halobacteriales; family Haloferacaceae; genus Halalkaliarchaeum; species Halalkaliarchaeum sp. AArc-GB. Next base: position 52,562 of record NZ_JAVKGM010000008.1, read on the forward strand.
GAAGCGTCGCCGAACGCGACCGGGCCGAGGCCGGGATCGACGAGTTGGCTGCCGAAATCGAGACACTGGAGTCCCGTGTGGCCGAACTCGAGGCGGCCACCGAGGCGCTTCGGGGGTACGCCGGGAGCGTTCGAAGCGTCAACCGGGCCGTCGAGCGCCGGGCGGATCGGGCCCTCGCGACCGTCGAACGGCTTCGACGCCGGCTCGACGGGGAACCGTCGGACGTCGACGTGGGAGCACCGACCGTCGCCGGCGAACCCGAGCCGATCGAGCGCCCCCGAACCGACCGAACCGACCGAACCGACCGAACCGACCGAACCGGCGAGCCGTGATCCCGTGATCCGGCCCGCGGTTTCGATCGTGCTCGCGGTCGTGCTGGTAGGGGTCGCAACGGGGGCGCTTTCGGCCACGGAGACGGAACGCTCTGTGACGCACGTCGAGGGTGAGATCGACCGTCTCGAGCGCGCCGCCGCCGACCTCGTGGCGTCCTCGACGGCGGTAGCGGGGATCGACAGTGCCGGGCGAGTTCCGGTGACGGTGACAGTCCCGGACAGCGGGATCTCGAGCGCCCGGATCGACCGTGTTCGGCTCGGCTGTCCGGTTTCGGTTCCGTCCGAGGAGTGTCCGCCGTGGCAGGCGAGCTACCGCCTTCCGGACGGGACTGCCCGGCAGCTATCGGTCGACGGTCCTCGCCTCAGAACGGCCGATGGGCCGCTCGTGTTCGGTCCCGGAAAACACCGGCTGTCACTCGTGTACGTTCGGACCGAGGACGATCGGCCCGCCGTGATCGTCAGCCGTCGCGGCGCCTAGAGGTCCTCTTCGATGACCTCGCCGACCGCGAAGTTCGACTTCACCTCGGTCACTTCGATCTTGACGCGCTCGCCGACGTCGGCCCCGGGGACGATGATGACGTAGCCCCGTTCGACGCGGGCGATCCCGTCGCCTTGTTTGCCGAGATCCTCGATTTCGACGTACCGGATTTCGCCGGGTTCGACGGGCGGCTGCGGGCCGTCGTCGTGGTCGGCAGCCGCGGACTCGGACGGTTCGTCGGTTTCTGCCTGTCCGGCGATCAGCGCGACCCGGTAGGTCTCCCCCGCCGAGAGCGACCCGGTCTCGATCTCGCGACGGGGCACCTCGACGACGTAGCTGTCTCCCTTCTCGCGCAGTTCAGCACTGAACAGACAAAGCAGGTTATCGGAGATTTCCATAGCAGACCTCTACCGTTCGCGTGGGCATCGTTCCTAATAGTTGTACCGCCGCAAACCCGGGCGGGCGCCCCGGAAAAACCGGGCGGGCGCCCCGTTTTCCGGTCACGAATCGTCCGCGGATTCGAACCCGTCGAGACCGGCCAGGTGATCCTCACCCGTCAGGGCAGATTCGAGACGGACGACGCTCGGCTTTTCGGTTCGCTCGGGGTTCGCACGGACGCGGACCTCCTGGATCCCGATCGGAACGAACCCGAGCCCCAGTTCCGTCGCGGTCGCCCGGAGGCCGATCCCGACGTCGGCGTCGCCGGCGGCGACCGCACGGGCCGGGCTCTCGAACGCCCGCGATTCGAGGGTGAACCCGTCGATTTCGTCGATGGCCTCCTCGCTGTCGAACCCCCGCTCGCCGGCGAGGGTGTCGATCTCGGCCTCGAGAGCGGTTCGCAGTCCGGAGTCGCTCGTCCGGTTGCGGAACGCGAGGTCCCGATCGAGCAGGTCACCGAGCCCCCGTACATCGTCCGGGTTGTCCTGCGGGACGATCAGCCCCCACTCCCGCGTCCACCCGCCGAGCTCGACCGCGTCGACCGATCGGCGCACCGGGCCGGCGGTGACGACCACGTCCGGAAGCCCGTCCCGGAGCCGCCGGAGACCCTCCCGCGTGCCGACCGGGAGGTACCGCGGCCGGTCGAGCTCGTCGAGCAGCCGGTTGAGCGCGGGATCGTCCTCCCCGACGCCCAGAAGTGTCGGCGGGCGGACGTCCGGGGAGAACAGCTCTACCTCGACGCGCTCGCCGGCATCAAGGTAGTCGGTATCCGGGTCGATCGCGACCACGCCGTCGGCCTCGACGAGGCTCGTCGTCGCCCCCGAGCCCTTGTCGACCGGATAGACGAGCGGTTCACTCTCTTCGGCCGCGGGTTCTGTGGATCCCTCGACATCCAGAAGTCCGACCGGGAGGAACCGGAGCCGCCCCTCGCCGTGGCGCTGTTCGACGGCCATCCGGCCGGTGACGGTCGCGGTCTCGGGTTCCGGGATGCCGGCGGCCTCGCGCAGGGCCGGCGCGAGGAACGTCCGGAAGATGGTAAGCGCGGACACGGGGTAGCCCGGGAGGCCGACGTACGCGGATTCACCGCCGTCTTTGCGGTCCAGCCGCCCGACGAGCATCGGCTTGCCGGGCTTGACTGCGACGCCGTGCAACAGGAGTTCTCCCCGCCGTTCAATCACCCGATAGATGACGTCGACGGCACTCGCCGAGGTCGATCCCGAGGAAACGACGAGGTCACACTCGTCGGCCGCCTGCGAGAGCAACCGTTCCATCTCCTCGTCGTCGTCGCCGACGTTGGGGTATAGCTTTGCGGTCCCGCCCGCTTCCTCGACGGCCGTAGCGATCGTGTAGCTGTTGACGTCGTAAATCTCCCCCCGATCGTCGTTCAGCGGTTCGCCCGGCCGGACGAGCTCGTCGCCGGTCGAGACGATCCCGACGGTCGGCCGACCCCGGACAGGAACTTCCTCGACGCCCAGCGCCGACAGCAGGCCGATCTCCCGGGGGGTGAGCCGCGTCCCCGGGCCGAGCGCACGGGCGCCGGCGGCGATGTCCGCGCCAGCGAGCATCACGTGGTCGCCCGGTGCGACGGCGGTCCTGACCGCGATCCCGTCGCCGCCGTCCACCGGATCCGTGCGCTCGACCATCACGACGGCGTCGGCACCCGGGGGCATCACCGCCCCGGTGGAGATCTCGACGCAGGTTCCCGGATCGACGGTCGCGTCCGGCTCCTCGCCGGCGTGGATCTCGCCCACGAGATCGAGCACCGCCGGGGCCGCCTCGTCCGCGCCGAAGGTGTCGCGCGCTCGGACCGCGTAGCCGTCCATCGACGCCCGGTCGAACCCCGGGACGTCGCGTCCGGCGTCGATCCGTTCGGCGAGCACCCGTCCCCGGGCCTCCGTGAGGGGGACCGATTCCGGATCGCCCGTCAACTCGAGCGACGCGATCGCTTCCCTCGCCTCCTCCGGGGTGGCGAGATCGCGGAACTGCTTTCGGTCGCTCACTGTGATCCCTCCCACACCTCGACGGGGACGGTCTCGCCGGCGTCGAATCCCTCCAGCGGTTCCGGGACGACGACCCAGCCGTCGGCAAGGGCAACCGACGAGAGCACCCCCGACCCCGAGGCACGGGTGGGCGTCGCCACGAGCGAGGGTTTCTCGCCGTCAGCACCCTCGTCGTCGCCGGCGTTCGCGTCGTCCGACTCCAGTCGAACCCGGGCGAACGTCCGGGTGCCGGGTTCGCTGGGGATTTTGCGCGTCAGGCGCGCGGTTCGGGTCGGGTGTGGCGGTAGCGGCATCCCGCCGACGTCCTTGAGCACCGGTCGGAGGAACTGCACGGCGTTAACGATGCAGGCGACGGGGTAGCCGGGGAGCATCACGACCGGCGTGTCTTCGACCGCGCCCAGCGCGACCGGATGTCCCGGCTTGAGCGCGACGCCGTGGACCAGCAGCTCGCCGAGTCCGTCGACGACGTCGGGAACCAGGTCGCGTTCCCCCACCGACGAGCCGCCGGTGGTGACGACGATGTCGTGGTCCAGGTCGCGTTCGATCGCGTTTTCGAGGGCGTCCTCGTCGTCGGTGACGATCTCTCGATACGTGGCGTCACTACCCCACCGTTCGGCGAGCCGTGTGACCGTGAGACCGTTCGTCTCGATCACCTCGCCCGGTCCGGGGTCCGACTGCACGAGCTCTTCGCCGGTCGGGAGAACGGCGACGGTCGGGCGTTCGTAGACAGTGAGCTCCTCCAGCCCGACGGACTTGAGCAGGCCGAGATCGGACGGGCGGAGCCGGTGGCCCGGCTCGTAGAGGGTCTGTCCTTCTGCGACGTCTTCGCCGGCGTCGCCGACGTTTTCCCCCTCCGCGACGGCGTCGAACACCTCGAGTTCCTCGAGTTCGTCGTCGCTGCCGTCGATCTCCTCGACCTGTTCGATCATCACGACTGCGTCGGCGCCCGACGGGAGGTCGCTGCCGGTGTGAACTCGCGCGGCTTCCTCGGGACCGACCCGGCCGTCGGTCGGACGGAGGACGCTCGGAGAGCGTTCCGAGGCGCCGAAGGTGTCACGCGCCCGGACCGCGTAGCCGTCCATTGCTGCCCGGTCGTAGCCGGGGACGGGGTTGGGCGCCGCGATCGTCTCGGCGACGGTCCGTCCGTCGGCGTCGGCGACGGCGACGCGTTCCGTGCGGCCGTGTGGTTCCACAACCTCCCGGATCGAATAGAGAGCGTCTGCGACCCGGGTGCGATGTTTGAACCCGGACTCCTGTCGGTCGGTGGTCATACACGTGGGTTTGTCGCGGCCGGTATAAGGCTGGCCGGTTCGTGGCCTCTTTGGTCAGTGGTTTCCTTCGCCCCGTGGCTGGACCCGGATCGAGCTTCCGAAGTACTTGTGAAGCGTCTCCTCGACCGATTCGGCGTTGAACGTCTCGAGGTGCCGTCCGATCTCCGCCTCTAGCGCTTCGCGATACGCCGCGTCGCACTCGAACTCCCGGAAGCTCACGCTCTCCACTGGGAGGCCGAGCCAGTCACTCGCGAGCTCACGGGCGTATGCGTCGTCGTTCACCTCACCTCGCCACAGCGCGTTCCGGAAGAACAGCCAGCCGTTGGCGCCCGGCGGCTCCGCCGGCAGGCGAACGACCGTCTCGAACGTCTCCGGCTCCGTCCGCACCCGCCGGGCGTCGAGTCGAAACCGAACCCGGAAGACGTACTCGGCGTGCATCGCTCGTGGGGTTCAGTCACCGCCGTCGAACTCCGCTTCGAAGAGTTCGTCGAACGATGCTGCAAGCGTCATGTCCCGCTCTGTGATGCCGCCGGCGTCGTGGGTCGTAAACCGCACTTCGAGTTCCTTGTACCGGATCACCATCTCGGGGTGGTGGAACTCTTCCTCGGCGATCTCACCGGCATCGCCGGCGAACGCGACACCTGCGAGGTAGTCATCGAAGCCGTACTCGCGTACGATTTCGTCGCCGTCCCGCTCCCAGCCGTCCGGGAGCCGTCGCTCGATCTCCTCGTCGGAAAGCAGTTCGGGCATGGTAGTTCCACGTCGTGCGACTGGTTAACAGTTTTCCCGACCCGCCGATTTCGTTCCCGCCGACGCATCCCGTCGTCGGAGCGATTGGTTCCAGAAGGCACATATTCGGGGCGTCCGCAGGGGGGAACATGTTCCGCGGCCTCCGGCAGCGACTCGGAGGGGGACGTCTCTCCCGTTCGAACGTCCGAGAGCGGCTGGTAGGACCGTTCGAGCGGACGTACGAGCAGGCCTACGAGCGGCTGCTCCGCCGGGAGATCGACGAGGTGCCGGATCACGTGGCGGTAATCCAGGACGGAAATCGGCGGTACGCCCGAAAAAAAGGGGCAAAGGCACCGGAGGGCCACCGGGCGGGAGCGTCGACGACCGAACAGGTGCTGGAGTGGTGTGAGGAGCTCGGGATCGAGGAGCTCACGCTGTATGCGTTTTCTACGGAGAACTTCGAGCGCCCCGACGAGGAGCTGGAGCCGCTGTTCGACTTGGTCGCCGAGAAACTCCGGGAGTTCGCCGACGCCGAGCGGGTTCACGAGACGGGCGTTCGGATCCACGCGATCGGCGACGTCGACCGGCTCCCGACGCGGGTGCAGGAGGCCGTGGCGTACGCCGAGCGCCGGACCGCCGGCTACGAGGAGTTCCGGCTGAACGTCGCGCTCGCGTACGGCGGCCGCAACGAACTCACCAGGGCGGCCCGGGAGATCGCAGCGGAGGTCGACGACGGGACGCTCGACCCCGAGGCGGTCGACGTCGCGGAGATCGAACGGCGGCTCTACCGGGAGCCCGTGCGGGAGGTGGACCTGATTGTGCGGACCGGCGGCGACGAGCGCACCTCGAACTTCCTGCCGTGGTACGCGAACGGCAACGAGGCGGCCGTCTACTTCTGTGCGCCCTACTGGCCGGCGTTTTCGAAACCCGACTTCCTGCGAGGTATCCGGACCTACCAGGCGAGAGAACGCTCCTGGCGGCGCAACCGGGTCGAACGAGCGGCGACGCTGGTCCGGGCGATCGCGGCCGTCGAATTCGCGGAGGCGCGCTCGCTCGTCGGTCGGCTCCGGGACCAGTTCCCTCGCAGGGAGGCCGAGGAAATCGAGAACGTGCTCGGGGACAGTGACGATCCCGACCTGGCAGACTGATCGACTGATCGGCCCGGGGCCTTTTTACCCCTGGTGCCGTTCGAACGGCCGTGAACTCGCTGGAAGCCGACCTCGAACGCGCTCGAGAACTCGACGTGGCGGCGATCGCGGACGCCGTCGAGTCGATCGGCTTCGAGTGCACGCGGTGTGGCGGCTGCTGTACGGCCGAGGAGTCGGACGCCGGCAGGGAACCACACACTGCAACCGTCTTTCCCGACGAAGTCAGGCGGCTTCAGGCGATCGGCGACCGCGTGTGGGACGCGGTCGCCAGACCGATGCCCTACGGGCTCGAGGACGCTGGCCCGAGCGGAGGGGCCTGCGGGTCGACGGAGGGAACTCGCGATCCGAGCGGGGAGACGTTCGAGTGGGCACTTGCAGTCGACGGCTGTGGCGACTGCGTCTTTTATACCGAAACCGAGGAGGGCGTCGGCGCGTGCACGGTCCACGAAGCGCGTCCGCTCGTGTGTCGGACGTACCCGTTCTCGCTGGACGTGCTGTCGGACCGGGGGGTGGAGGAAGCCGTCGTCGAACGCGACGAGGCGGTCCTGGCACACGAATGTGCGGGACTCGGACGCGACATCTCGCGGGCGAACGCCGAAGCGATGGCTGAGACGCTGAAACGGCGGGCGATCCGGGAGCTCGAGGAAGCCATCGCGGTCCGCGACAGCTACCGACCGACGGCCGTCGACGGGGTGGTCGTCCACGACTCCGAGGGACAAAAGCGACCGGACGGGAGGCGCCTCGGGGACGGGTCCGGATCGGACGGACCCAGGTAGATGCGCTTTTGGGGTTCGGGAACGCAGCAACGGACAGGCTCCAGCACATGACCTTCGTCACGAAACTCACCTTCCAGTCGGGCGACAGGGCGGTTCTCGAGGACACCGTCGAGGAAATCAAAGGGATGCTCGAACGCAAGGGAGTCGAGTGCAAGGGGCCACACTCCTCTCCCCCGGAGAAGCTCCGCGTGCCGCTGTCCCGCCGGCTCGACGCCGGCGACACGTTCGACCCGTGGACCTACACCGTCTACACTCGCCGGATGGAGATCCACGGCGCCGAACACATCGCCCGGGAGGTGGGTCACATGGACTTTCCCGACTCGCTTCACGTCGAAATCGAGGTCGGCCGGAAACGGCCGCTGGGCTACCGCCGGAACTGACGGCAAAACAGGCGAAACCGGCGTGCGGACGGGTCTCCCGGTCCGTGCGGCATCGTCACACGCCCGTCTGACGCACATTTATACAGCCGGAACGACCTGTTGTTCGTATGAGTAACCGGGTGGAGGACCTGGAACGCCAGGTGCAGGAGCTTCAGGCCGCAGTCAACGGACTGACCGAGGAGTTGGTGGAGACGAAAGCACGCCTCCAGGACCTCGAGGCGGCCGAACGGGAGGAACCTGAACCGCCGGCGGAGCCTTCGGAGGTTCCCGCGGAACGGACGACAAAAAGCGACGTCCACGCCGATGTCGTCGAGGCGAACCCCGAGGCGAAGCCTGCCGAGGAGTCCGACGCGGACGCGGCCGCCGACAGCGATGCATCCGCCGAGGACGGCTCGGAGGAATCGGTCGAAGCAGCTAAATCCGAGGAGCCTGACGAATCGAGCGGAGATGGGGAGTCGGAGGAGAGCGACATAATCGTCGCGTAAGCTCGCGACTCCATCGCGAGCGACCCATGCACATCAAAGAGCTCGTACTGGACGATTTCAAGAGCTTCGGACGACCGACGCGTATCCCCTTTTACGAGGATTTCACGGTGATCACCGGGCCGAACGGCTCGGGCAAGTCGAACATCATCGACGCGGTGTTGTTCGCGCTGGGACTCGCCCGGACGCGGGGGATCCGTGCGAAGAAGCTGACGGACCTCATCTACAACCCCGGCCACGAGGACGACGCGAACTCTGCCGGGCCGAACGAGGCGTCGGTGACGGTGGTGTTGAACAACGAGGACCGCACCCTCTCGCGGGAGCAGGTGGTTACGGCCGCAGGCAGCGACCGGATCGGCGACGTCGACGAGATCACGATCAAGCGTCGGGTGAAGGAGACCGAGGACAACTACTACTCCTACTACTACCTCAACGAGCGCTCGGTGAACCTCTCGGACATCCGCGATCTGCTCTCGCAGGCGGGTATCACTCCGGAGGGGTACAACGTCGTGATGCAGGGCGACGTCACCGAGATCATCAACATGACTCCCTACCAGCGTCGGGGGATCATCGACGAGATCGCCGGCGTCGCGGAGTTCGACGCAAAAAAGGAGGACGCCTTCGAGGAGCTGGAGACCGTCGAGTCCCGGATCGGCGAGGCCGACCTCCGGATCGAGGAGAAGCAGGACCGGCTCGACCAGCTGGAGGACGAGCGGGAGGCCGCCCTCGAATACGAGTCGCTGCGCGAGGAGAAAGCGGAGTACGAGGGCTACCTCGAGGCGGCCGAACTCGAGGAAAAGCGGGGCACTCTCGAGGGAACCGAAAAGAAGATCGAGGCGAACGAACAGACCCGCGATGAGCTGCAGGCGGAACTCGACGAGCGCCAGACTCGGGTCGACGAACTCGAGGCGGAGCTCGAGGAGCTCAACCGCGAGGTCGAGCGGAAAGGCGAAGACGAGCAGCTCCGGATCAAAAGCGAGATCGAGGAGGTCAAAGGCGAGATCTCCCGGCTCGAAGGGAAGATCGAAACCGCAACCGAGCGGATCGAGGACGCAGAAACCGAGCGCAGGGAGGCGTTCGTCCAGATCGACCGCAAGGAGGAGCGGCTCGAGGAGCTGGAAGGGGAGATCCGCGAGCTGAAAGTCGAGAAGGCGTCCGTAAAGCGGGAGATCGGCGAAAAGCAGTCGGAACTCGCCGAGATCGAAGCCGAGATCGACTCGGAGGACACCGAGTTCGACGAGCTGAAGGCCGATCTGGCCGACCGCAAACAGCGGCTCGAGGAACTCAAAGACGAGGCGAACGACCTCCAGCGGGAGAAGGACCGCCTGCTCGACGACGCCAGACGGCGATCCAACGAGCTCGCGGAGGCGCGCGAGGAGCTCGAGACAGCCCACGAGAAGATCCCCGAACTGAAGGCCCGCAGGTCGGAGCTGCACGGCGAACTCGACACCGCAGAGCGGAACCTGCGGACGATCGAGGGGACGATCGAGGAGCTGCAGGCCGAGAAAGCGGAGCTGTCGGCGGAACTCGAGGAGGTCGAAGGCGAGCTCCGGGAGAAACAGACCGAGTACGCCGAACTCGAGGCGCGCGCGGACCGCGAGGGCGACAGCTCCTGGCCGCGGTCGGTCACGACGATCCTGAACGCGGACGTCTCCGGCGTCCACGGCGCGGTCGGCGACCTCGGCGCGGTCGACTCGGAGTACGCCGTCGCCTGCGAAACCGCTGCCGGCGGCCGACTCGCGAACGTCGTCGTCGACGACGACGGCGTCGGGGCGACCTGCATCGACTACCTCAAGTCGCGCAACGCGGGGCGGGCGACGTTCCTGCCGATCACGGAGATGGAAACCCGGAGTCTGCCCCGAGAGCCCTCCCATCCCGGCGTCGTCGACTTCGCGCGCAACCTCGTCGACTACGACGCCGAGTACGAGGGGATCTTCTCGTATGTGCTCGGCTCCACGCTGGTCGTCGAGGACATGGATACGGCCCGGGATCTGATGGGAGACTACCGGATGGTGACCCTCGAGGGCGACCTCGTCGAACGGTCGGGCGCGATGACCGGCGGCTCGGGCGGCGGCTCCAGATACTCCTTCAGCAAGTCCGGGAAGGGGAAGCTCGAACGGCTCGCAGAGGAGATTTCCGAGCTCGAGGATCGACGTCGGGACGTGGAGTCGGAGATCCGCGAAATCGAAGGCGACGTCGACGACGCCCGCGACCGGAAGACGGACGCCGCAGACCGGGTCCGGGCGGTCGAGGGCGACATCGAGGACGCCGAGGCGGAACTCGGCCGGCAGGACGACCGGATCGACGAGCTGGAAGGGCGGATCGACGAGCTGGAGGCCGAACGGGAGTCGGTCGACGAGCAGATGAACGAACTGGAGGCGGAGCTGTCCGACGTCCAGGACGAGCGGGCCGAGGTCGAAGGCGAGATCGCGGAGCTCGAGTCCGAACTCGCCGACTCGCGGATCCCGGAGCTCACCGACCGCGCAGACGAGGTGCGCGCCGAGATCGACGACCTCGAGTCGAAGATGGACGACCTCGACGGCCGGCTCAACGAAAGGACCGTCGAGGTCGAGTACGTCGAGGAGTCGATCGAGGAGCTGCAGGGGACCGTCGAGACCGCCCGAGAACGGAAGGCGGACGCCGAATCCGACATCGAGAGCTACGAGGAACGGATCGAGGAAAAGCAGGACACACTCGAGGAAAAGCGGGCGGCGATCGAGGAGCTCGAAGGCGAGCTCGTCGACCTGAAAGAGGAGCGCACCGACCTCCGGGAGGAGCTTCGGGCGGCGGAACGCGCCCGAAACGAACAGCGCGAACGCGTCTCGGAGATCGAGTCGACGCTGTCGGACTTGCGGGGGACCAAAGAGCGGCTCGAATGGGAGATCGAGGAGCTCGAGGCGGCCGTCGGCGACTACGACCCCGAGGAGATCCCCGATCACGACGAACTCGAGGCACGGATCGACCAGCTGGAAGAGGAAATGACGTCGCTGGAGCCGGTAAACATGCTCGCGATCGACGAGTACGACGAGGTGGAGTCGGAGCTGGAGACGATGACCGAGCGCCGGGACGTGCTAATCGAGGAGCGAGACGGCATCGAAGAGCGGATCGACCAGTACGAAACACAGAAAAAGCAGACGTTCATGGAGGCGTTCGATGCGATCGACGGCGAGTTCCAGAACGTCTTCTCCCGGCTGTCGGACGGCTCTGGCGAACTCGTCCTGGAGGATCCCGAGGACCCGTTCGAGGGCGGACTGACGATGAAAGCTCGTCCGGCGGACAAGCCGGTCCAGCGGCTCGACGCGATGTCCGGCGGCGAGAAGTCGCTGACTGCGCTGTCGTTCATCTTCGCGATCCAGCGACACAACCCCGCACCGTTTTACGCCCTCGACGAGATCGACGCGTTCCTCGACGCGGTCAACGCCGAACGCGTCGGGGAGATGGTCGACGATCTGGCCGGTGACGCGCAGTTCGTCGTCGTCTCGCACCGCTCGGCGCTGCTCGAGCGCTCCGAACGGGCGATCGGGGTGACCATGCAACAGGACAACGTCAGCGCCGTCACCGGCCTGCAGTTCGGCGAGGAGGGCGGGGAGAGTGCCGACGAGTCCGGGGAGGTGAGTGCGGGTGACTAGCAGCTTCGGGCTCGACGTCGGAAGCGAGCCGGTACCGGAATCGACCCCGGTCGACGTCGACGACGACGAGGTCGAGCCGGTCGAACTCCTCGTTCAGCTCGCCGAAGAGGGCGAAATCGAGCCGTGGGACATCGACATCGTCACGGTCACCGACGCGTTCCTCGAGAAGCTCGATGCGACCGACCTGCGGACGTCGGGCCGGGCGCTGTTTTACGCCTCCGTCCTGCTGCGGATGAAAAGCGACGCGATGCTCGCCGAGGACGACGAGGAGGAAAACGAGCCCGAGCCCTGGGAACTGGCGATGGAAGGAGGCACACAGGACCAGTCGGATCCGGCGTTCGATCCGGTCGACGCGCTCGAGGCGGAGATGGACCGCCGGCTCGACCGGAAGAACACCCGTGGACAGCCGGAGACGCTCGAGGGACTCGTCCGGGAGCTCCGGGAGGCAGAACGGGAGTCGTGGTGGAAGCGTCGGCGGGAGTACGACACCAGCGACTCCCCGAAGGGGTACGATCGCGGGATGCAGACGCTGGATTACCACGCCGACGACGACGCCCGGCGGGACGGCGAGCCGACCGCGGGCGACGTCACCGCCCGGACGCACGACGAGGACATCGAAGAGGTGATCGAGGGGGTGACTGACGCGCTCCGGGAGCAGTACGCCGCCGGCCGGGGCGAAGTGCTGTTCGCGGAGGTGCGCACCGCCGGCGGACGCCCCTTTATGACGTATCTGTCGCTTCTGTTCATGGCCCACCGGGGCGCGGTTCGACTCCAGCAGGACGAGCTGTTCGGCGACCTGTGGATTCGGGATCACAACGTCACCGCCGTCGCCGAGGACGCGGAAGCGGTCGCCGACGACTAACAACGACCTTTTTTAACGGGGGCCTCGGGCGCTCTTCGAGCGCTCTCGACCCCCGCCAAAAAAGCTCGACCAAAAAAGCCGCCTCCGCGGGCTCCGCCCGCTCCGGCGGTGAACCGCTCGCTCTGCTCGTTCACGGGTCGCTGTATTCACCGCCTGCCTTTCCGAGGTGCTCACTGCTCACAGCCCGAGCAGCGATCGAAGCGATCGGGTTCGGGTGCCACACTCCTCGCTGTACTCACACCCCTCACACCGAGCGTCGTTGACCCGCGGCGGGGGGCCGTCGATGGCCCGGACGGTCCGGAGCGCCGACCGATACGCCGCCTTGGCGCGCGTCGTGAGTTCGACCGTCCGCACGACGCCGTGGGCCGGATACTCCAACAGCGCCTCCGGGACGGTGCGCGTTTCTTCCCACGCGAGCGCCTTGGCGGCGGCGACCGCACGCACCCGATGGTGGTTCCACGTTCCGTCCTCGGGGGGTGATCCGGGAGAAACGATCGTCGGCACTGCCGGATCACCGACGACCTTGTGGGCGATCCCCCGACAGTCCTTCCCCGACAGCAACACCCGGGTCCGGGACGGCGACGCCAGGTCGTCCCAGTCGTCGCGTGATTCGAGCCGGGCGAGGTTTCGACGGTAGTCATCCGGTTGGAGATCGATCGGGGCCTCCCGAAGCTCTCTGTCGGCGGCGCAACGCAGCGACGGGTACCGGAAGGCGAGATCGATTCTGTCGGTCGCTTCCGGCGGTGGCTCCCTGTCGTCCGCCCGTCGGGCGTGATACAGCTGTCGCGGGCAGTAGGCGCCCCGCGAGAGATCGCCGAAGGTCACTGTTTCGTCGGACCCGGTTCCGCTCACGCGGGGGAGTGGTCCCGGTATGGTATTTAAGTCCGGGAAACGGATGTGGAGACGAACATGGGGGATCGAGACGACGGAACGGAGGACGCCGAAGGCTCCGCGGTCGACGTCACGGTTTACACGCGGGAGGATTGCCAGCTGTGTGAGGAGGCGATCGAGGCGATCCGGCAGGTCGCCGTCGATGTCGGCGTGGGTGTCGCGATCGACGAAATCGACGTCGACGAAGACGAGGAGCTCGAAGCGGAGTACGGCGATCGGGTTCCGTACGTTCTCGTGGACGGCCAGCCCGCCTACAAGTACCGGGTGGACACCTTCGATCTCCGGCGACGGCTTCGCGACCGCACCACGAACTGATGACGGAGGACTTCGAGTCGCAAGACGCACGCGAATGCGATGGCCGGGACGCACGCGAATCCAGTGAAAAACGGGCTTCTGCAGCACTCCCGTCGGACGTGACGATCAGGCGCGCCGACCCGACGAACCTGCTGGGTGTCGTGCGCGTCCTCGACGGGGCCGCACTCGAGACCGACGTCGAGGTGATTCGACGCCGATTGCGGGCCGATTCCCCCCGTGTGTTCGTCGCGGTCGCCGAAGCCGTGTCGTCGGAGTCGTCGACGGACCGCGTCGTGGCCGCGCTGGCTCTGGACCCAGTACGGGTGTCGTCTCTCGGCGACTTCGAGATCCAGCAGGTCGCGGTCCGCCGCCGTCGGCGAGGACGGGGGATCGGCCGGGCGCTCGTCGAGGCCGCCTGTGGGTTCGCGAGGAAACAGGCACCACCGGACGCGACTGCCACGGTGACTGCGAGCTTCGACCGGACTGTCCGGCCCTTTTATGAGACGTGCGGGTTCGAGATCGCCGACGACCCGGACCTCGAGTCCGGCGACGGATCCCGAACGGATCGGCTCCGGGCCCGTCGGCGGATCGACACCCGGCAACCTCACTGAACGCGTCTTTACTCTTCCAGTTCTCGGAGCTTCTTTTGCACCTGTGTGTAGACTTTCGGGTGCAGGTTCATCCCCTCGTCGACGAGGTCGTACAGGACGTCAGTTGCCTCATCCCCCGTCACGTCACCGTTTTTCACACAGCTGAGCAACAGCGTCGTCACCCACCAGCACTCGACGCCGTGGCTCCTGGCGACCTCGATCAGCCCCTTGTCGTTGGCGAGAAGGATCTCCTCGTCGTCCTCCGATTGCAGGATCACCGAGGCGTCGGCCACCGCGATGCCCTCCATCGACGCCACCGCTTCGGCCCGCGCTGGCGTGTCGTGAATAGCTACGTCCGACAGAAACTCCTCGAGCACCGCAGTTCCACGTTTCCCCTCGGTGAGGACTTCCTCTCGAACCGCTGCAGTCGTCCGAACCTCGTCGAAGGCAGTCGGGACGAGATCGAGCCGGCCGACCCACGCGAGTGGAATCAGCGCGGAAGAGTCGACGACGACCATCTAGATGCGGTTGAGATCCCGTTCGAGGTCGTCGGTCGTGTACCCGACGTCGATCCCTTCCTCGGCGGCGAGCGTCAGCATCTCGACGTACGAGACGTCCGCGAGTTCCGCCGCCTTCCGGAGTGTGATGCGGTGCTCGCGGAGCTGGTCGAGTGCCCGCTGCGTGCGCCAATCGTCGAGGCCCTGTCGGATGAGTCGTCGAAGAACCTCCGACCGGTCGGCACTCATTTCCTCCTCGAGTTCGGCGAGTGCCTCCTCGTCGTCTTCCGGAATGCGCGTGGTGACCGTTTTCATCGTTACGATTCACTACGTTACGATACGCAATAGATGTAACGGGATGGGTAGGCGTCACGCACCCAACAGTCGACGAATGGGTCCCGTAGTGGTCGCCAAGCTGGTGGGGACTGGCGTCGTCGGTCCCATCCGATGTACCTTTCCGGGGCGATAGCGTTTCCTCTTGTATGAACACAGAGTCGTCGGCGCTCTCGGAGTCGAACGGGGTAGGAAATACGGTGACGTGAGCATGGCAGGTAAGGATCACTACTACAACAAGGCCAAACAGGAGGGCTACCGGACCCGGGCCGCCTACAAACTCCTGCAGATCGACGAGACCGCCGATCTCTTTTCGGGCGGGGAAACAGTCGTGGACCTGGGGGCGGCGCCGGGCGGGTGGCTCCAGGTCGCCGCGGAACTCGTCGGCGACGCCGGAACCGTCGTCGGCGTCGACTTCCAGCGGATTCGGGAGTTCGACGACGAGGAACTGGATAGCGAGGCCCGGATCGAAACCATACGGGGGGACATGACCGACGAGCGGACCCGCGACCGGCTTCGGGACGCCGTCGGCGAGGGTGGCGCAGACGTCGTCGTCTCCGACATGGCGCCGAACATGACCGGCGAGTACTCGCTGGACCACGCCCGATCGGTTCACCTGGCACGCCAGGCGTTCGAGACCGCCCTCGAACTGCTCGCGCCCGGCGGGGATCTCGTCGTCAAGGTGTTCGAGGGGCGAGACCTCGATGACCTCAAAGCGGATATCGACGCCGAGTTCGAGTACGTTCGGGTCGTCTCCCCGGCAGCCTCCCGGGACTCCTCCTCGGAAGTGTATCTCGTGGCGAAAGGCCGGATCACCGCACCCGTCGAGGCCGGCGACCGGCTCACCGTCGAGATCGTCGACCTCGGTCGAGAAGGCGACGGGATCGCCAGGGTCGAAGGATACACGCTGTTCGTTCCCGGAACCGAGGAGGGCGAGACGGTCGAGGTGGTCGTCGACGACGTGAAGCCGCGGTTCGGGTTCGCCAAACGGGTCGACGACTGACGAACCGGCGTCGCGTCGATAGCACTCTCCTCGATTTTTGAGTGGATATATCACGATTTTTTATTCGATGTGTGAGCATTTGTCAATATTCCCGGCGGATTTTTCAACGAATGATAACCCACTCGACGGTTTATACATAAACTCCCTCTATATACAGGCGAGGACAACACCGATGGCAACAACGACGGAAACTCAGTTCACAAGTGGAGTCGAAGAGCTCACGATCGACGGCAAGTCCCACCCGCTGTCGGGACTGTTCGTGGTCGCACTGCGGCTCGTGATCGGCGGCATGATTTTGTTTGCGGGGATCGGAAAGGTCACCGGCGAACCGTTCGACGCGAGCGGCTACCTGGTGCACGGCGTCGACGCGGCAAGTCCCGTAAGCGGGCTGTACGCCGCGATGGCCTCGAGCGCGATGCTGATGGACGTCATCAACGTGGTCATTCCGGTCACGCAGGTGTTGATCGGTGCCGCCCTGATCGTCGGGGCGTTCGTCAGACTCGCCGCCCTCGGCGGTGCGATCCAGATGCTCGCCTTCTATCTGGGCGGCTGGAACGGCGAGCTCCTGGCGCTGTTCGACTCGACGCTCGTCTACGCCGCGGTGTTTTTCGCGGTGGCCGCGCTGGGCGCCGGCCGTGTGCTCGGCGTCGACGCGCACCTCGAGCGGATGCAGGTCGGCAGCCGGACCCTGGTCGAGCGGTTCCCGGTGCTCAAGTACGTTCTCGGCTGAGACGAACTACCGTTCCGACGCGTTTCCGCCGCGACTCGCGCGAAATCAGTTTTCGATCCCGGTCGACGGCACGTCCGTCGACGACGGCTTTGACGGGTGAGATTTTTTAAGGCCTCCTCGCTCACGCTGGCGCGACGTCGTACCGACGTACCGCACCAACCACGAGATAGACCAGCGGCGTGTCGAGGACTGCGATTCCCAGCTTCAACAGATACTGGCCGACCATCAGCGCGACGACGACATCGCCCGGGAGAACCGGGCCGAGGCCGATGGCTCGCGGGAGCAGCCAGAAGGCGACGCCGACGAAGATCACGGTGTCGATCGCCTGACTGGTCCCCGTCGAAACGATGTTGCGCAGCCACAGCTGTTCTCCCCGGGTACGTTCCTTGATCCAGTGGAACACCACAACGTCGTAGTTCTGGCTCACCACGTACGCGAGCAGGCTCGCGGCGACGATGTTCGTCGAGGCGCCGAGCACCGTCTCGAACGCCGCCGGATCGATACTCGAGGGCGCCGCCGGCGCGAGGATGGTGCTCCACACCAGCGCGAGCACGAGGAAGTTCATCAGGAAGCCGACGTTCACGAGCACCTGTGCCGCCCGCTTGCCGTACAGCTCCGTGTAACAGTCCGACGCCAGGAACGTCAGGGCGTACGCCAGCGCCGCACCCGGCAAGGCGAGTTCCGCGCCTGTCACCGGCAGCGCGAACGGGAGTTCGAACTGCAACACTTTCGAGGCCGTCAACTGGGCGGTCACCAGCGACGCGACGAACAGCGCCGCCAGGGCGACCGCTCCGGCGGGCAGCGTGGGGCGGCTCGTCTGGACCGACCGCGTCGCCACGCTACTTCTCCTCCCCGTCCAGCCGGCCGTGCCGCTCGTCGATGTCGTCCAGCAGGTCCAGCGTCTTCCGGACCGACGCGCGGATCGCCTCGCTGCGGTTGACGAACTTCCCGTCCTCGCCGACGTGTTCGTCGAGATCGGAAAGCAGCTCTTCGGGCACCTCGACGCTTATCTTGGGCATACCCGAGTCATCTCTCGGGAGTATCCTTCAAGTGCTCGATTCCGGTTCGGGGGCCCGCTCGAAGTCGCTTCGATCCAGCGGTGGCTCGTACACCCCGGTCTCCGTGACGAGGTAGTCGACGAGCTCCATCGGCGTCGGATCGAACGCCGGATTGAACACCGGCACGTCCTCGGGGGCGTTCTGGCGCCCGTAGATCTCCCGCAGCTCTGCGGGATCCCGCTGTTCGATCTCGACGTCTGTGGCGCTCAGTTCGGTGTCGACCGTCGAGTGCGGCGCCGCCACCACGAACGGGATGTCGTGGCGATCCGCCAGGACCGCGTGTTTGTACGTCCCGATCTTGTTGAAGACTGCGCCCTGTGGCGATGTCTCGTCTGTCCCGGCGAGGAACGCTTCGCCGCCATCGAGCACCACCCGATCGGCGCCGACGACTACGGCGTCTACTAACCCTCGCTGCATGCACAACCCGCTTGCGTTGTCGGGGATCAGCGTCACTTCCACGTCCCGTTCCTGTAGTTCGACGGTGGTGATCCGGGAGCCCTGGTTGAGGGGTCGGGTCTCGTTTGCGATCACGTCGACGCTCTTGCCTGCCTCGTGGGCCGAGTACACCACACCCAGTGCGGTCCCCCAGTCGACGGTCGCCAGCGCGCCCGCGTTGCAGTGGGTCATCACGGTGTCGCCGTCCGCGAACAGTTCTGCCCCGTGTTTCCCGATCGTTCGGTTGCGCTCGACGTCGGCGTCGGCGACGTCCTTCGCCGCCGCCAGCGTCCGCCGTCGTGCCTCCGCGATCGACTCACAGCCGTGGAGTTCCCCGAGAACCGTCTCGACCTCCCGCGAGAGGTTGACGGCCGTCGGTCGAGCGCTGGCGATCGCGTCGGCGTCCTCGCGGACGGCCTGCTCGAACTCCTCGAGGGAGTCGGCGTCGGTGCGCCGGGCGGCAAGCGCCACCCCGAACGCCCCGGCGGCCCCCAGTGCGGGCGCACCCCTGACGCGAAGGATCTCGATGCTCTCGACCAGCTCCGGTACGGTCTCGGCGTGATCGGTCGTGTACTCGGTCGGAAGCTTCGTCTGATCGACCATCTCGATGCAGTCCCGGTCGTCGTCCCAGTCGATGGTGCGCATGGTCGGTCCCGTCCCTATCCATGTTTCGGGCCCCAGCCGTCAAGAACGCTCGGCTCGATCGACGGGCTCTCCCCGGACTACCCGCTACCTTCGTCGGGGCCGTACTCCTCGAACTTCTGTGCAGCCGCCTCGATGTCGTCCGACGACAGCACCTCTGGTTCGCCGATCGACCGCGCCCGACAGTACACCTCCGCGACCGATTCGACGGCCACGGCCGTCTCGACGGCGCCCGGGACGTCCTCGCCCGTCGCGACGAGCCCGTGGTTCGCGAGCAGGCAGGCGTCGCTTCCGGTGTTCTCCATCGCCTCGACCGCGTTGTCCGCGAGCTGTTCGGTCCCGTAGGTCGCGTACGGCGCAACCGGCACGGTCTCGCCGGCCAGCGCGATCATGTAGTGAACCGGCGGGAGCGGTTCTCCGAGCACCGCGAGGGTCGTCGCCCACGGCGAGTGGGTGTGGACGATCGCCCCGGGCTCGAACCGCTCGTAGATCCGCCGGTGCATCGGCGTCTCGCTCGAGGGTGCGATATCGCCCCACAGTACCTCTCCGTCGAGGGAGACGACCGGGACGTCACCAGTGTCGATCTCCCCGTACGGAACACCCGAGGGAGTGATCGCCATTCGGTCCTCGCGCCGGGCGCTGAGGTTCCCCGTGCGACCGGGAGTAAGCCCGGCCAGTCGGCGCGCGTGCTCGGCGACCGTTTCGCGTTCCGAGGCGAGCATCCTACGTCTCGACGACCTCCAGCGCCGTCGAGGTGGTGTCGACGATCTCGGCCGGCGGAGACAGGTTGCGTCTCCCGCCGAGCGTGACGAAAAACAGCACGAACAGGCCGATGCCGTAGGCGGCCATCAGCGGGATCGTCACCAGGAACATCGTGACGATGTCGGCGGGCGTGAAGACCGCGGCGAACGTGAGCATCGCGAGCAGCACCTCGCGCCACCGGTTGCGCATCGCCTGGTAGGGGATCCCCGCGTAGTTCAACAGCACCATCAACACCGGCACGTCCGCGAGGATGCCGATTCCGGCGGTCGTGAAGACGATCAGCCAGAAGAAGTCGTTGATCCGGTAGGAAATGATCATCCCCGCATCGAGCGCGTCGCCGACGAGATACGAGATCAGCCACGGGGCAAAGAAATAGTAGCCCAGCATGAACCCGCCGATCAGTCCGCCGACGAGCGCGCCGGTCCACAGGAAGACGACGTTCTGTCGCCCACGGACGAAGCCGAGTTCCCGCAGCGCCGGCCACGCGTAGTACGCGATGACGGGGAAGATCGCGAGCACGCCCACGAGCACCGAGAACTTCACGATGAAGATGAGCGCCTCCACCGGATGGAGGGTGATGACGTTCACGTTCTCGGCGACGACCTCGCTGGGAAGCCGGCCCAGGAAGTTGTCGAAGACGTTCCCCAGCCCGCCGAGGTACAGCCACGTGAACGTCGCCGCCATCACTGCGAGGAACGTCCCGACGATGATGAACGACCGCGACCGGACGCTGTCGAAGATGAACTTCAGGTCCTTGTAGTAGCCGCCGATGTCGTCCTCGTCGTCTTCGGTCAACTCCTCGAGGAACGTCGATCCCGCCCGGGTGCCCCGTTCCCCGAGTTCGCCGGCGATGTCTTCGGCCGCCTCGCCGGCGCTTGCGCCGCCAGCCGCCCCGGAAGCTCCTGCCGCTCCGTTCCCGTCGTCGCTTTCGGCGCGCTGTGCTTCCACCTCGTCGAACCGGTCGAGCAGTGCCTGAGCCTTTTCGGGGTCGTCGGCGTCGAGGGCAGCGCTGGCCAGTTGCATCACCTCATCTTCGCTCAGCTCTTCGAAGGCCTCAATCGGCGCCGCCCGGACGCCTCCCGCGTCGAGTTCTCCGAGGTCGATCGCCGTCGGATCGCCGTACAGCTCCGGTTCCTCCTCGGGGTCGAGGCCGGCGTACACGAGGTACATCAGTCCCAGGACCGCAAACAGGACACCCGTGAGGAGACCGTACAGCGCGATCGCGGTCGGCTCGGCGACGCCGAGTCCCTCACCGAGCGGGACGATCCGGTAGTCGCTGCCCATCCACGCGAGTAGATCGTTTGCCGCTTGTCGACCGCCGTAATCGTAAAAGCCGTATACAGCGGCGACCCCGACAACGAACAGTCCGGCGAGCACGTTCCACTTCCGGCGGATCGTCGTCGGCACGTCGATCGTCTCGCTTCGCCGGCGGGCGGTGACCGCGATCTTCGCGAGGTACAGGGAGACGCCGTACAGCGCGATCAACGGGACCGCCCACATGATCTGCGTGAACGGATCCGGCGGTGAGAACATCGCGCCGAAGACGAAGATGAGCACGACTGCGTATTTCCATTTGTCCCGGAACGTCTCGTACTGGACGATGCCGGCGTACGACAGCCCGGTGACGACCAGCGGCATCTGGGCGGCGAGGCCGAACGACAGCGACAAAAAGACGATGAACTCCGTCCACATCACGATCGAGTAGCTCGGCGCGAAGCCGGCCTCGAGACCGAAGCTCGCGAGGAACGCGAACATGAACGGGAAGAAAATGCTCTGGCCGTAGAAGACCCCGCCTGCGAAAAGTAGCGCCGCGAGGACGCCGATCGTGGCCATCTTCCACCGAGGGATCGGTGCGTCCGGCCACATGTCGCGCTCGCGAAGCGCCTCCCTGGAGAAGTAGATCAGCGGCGGGATGGCGGCGATGACGCCGACGATGAGGCCGATCTTCGCCTGCAAGAGAATCACGTCGAACGGCGTCAGAACGATGATCTCCAGCTGGGCCTCCACGTCGGGCGGCATCTGAGCTCGGGTGACGCCCTTGAGGTAGTCCCAGACCCACAGCCGAAGTGCGTAGAACGTCCCGAGAAAAACGAAGAGAAACACCATGAAGGCCTTCTGCAGGTCCTTCTGGGCCGAACGGAGCATCGCCCGAACGGCGTCGCTTCCCTCGGCCAGCGTCTGCTGGGTGTCCTCGTCGAGGGCGCTGGACATACCCACTACTCGGCCACTAATGCCTATCAACCTTTTCAACCGTGCGCGGCTTCTCGAACGGGCCGTCCGCGGAGCTATCAGAAAAGGCCTATAATGGCCGGGACTGAACGTCAGGTGAATGGGCGACCCGGACCGCGACGAGCCGTCGGAACCCGACGCCGAATCCGAACCGGAGAGCGACCGGTCCGAGGACGCGGATGCGGAACGCCGCAAGGACGACGCCGAACGCGGCGAGCAGGGGACGGACGAAGGAGAGTCGTCCGAACCGACGTCGTACGATCTCGACGACGAGGGGCTGTTCCCCGGACCGGAGAGCTTCGACTCGAACGAGGAGGACGGGAACGCTGACGACGGAGCCGACGGAGCCGCCGACGATAGCGAAGTCGATGACGATGGCGAAGTCGACGCGGAAGACGCTGCTGCGATCAACGAAGGGACGAGTCCCCGGCCGAACCGACGGCGTATGCGTCCCAAGCGGGAGGGCAAGGACGACGGTACAGACGACGAAGACGATGACGACGATGACGACGAAGACGATGACGACGAAGACGACCAAGACGATGACGATGAGGATGTTGAGGAGGTGGACGACGAGACAGTCTCGAACGGTGCCGGTGCGGTAGCCACCGAGCGCGACGACGACGAACCGCTCTTTGAAGGGCCGGAGTCCGACGAGGAGATGCCGCTTGCGGACCACATCGAGGAGATGATGCGGCGGCTCGGCGTCGTCTTCCTCGTGGCGGGGATCGCGACACTCATCGCCTACCCGTCCGCAGACATCGCCATCAACTACTTCTGGTCGAGTCACATCCCGGACCCGGGAGTGAACCGGCCGCGGGTGTACGGTCCCCTCGAGTTCATTCTCACGAAGCTCAAGGTCGCCGGACTCGCCGGCCTCGTGTTCGGGCTGCCGGTGTTCGTCTACGAGACGTATCTGTTCATGCGTCCCGGCCTGTATCCCCGGGAACGGCGGTATTACCTGGCGGCGATTCCCACGAGCCTGGTGCTCGCGACGATCGGGGGACTGTTCGCACACTTCGTCGTCCTGCCGGCCATCTTCGCGTACTTCACCGCCTACACCGAGGGGACCGCAGTGATCGCGTTCGGGCTGGCGGAGACGTTCAACCTCATCGTCGTCCTGATCGGGTACATGGCGGTCGTCTTCCAGATCCCGCTTTTGATCATGCTCGCGATCATGATGAACCTCGTCACGCGGGAGTGGCTGGAGGACAAGCGGCTCCTGTTCTGGGGTGGCTTCCTCGGCCTCTCGTGGCTCGTGACGCCGGACCCGACCGGGATGGCGCCGATCATCGTCACACTCACTATGATCGGACTCTACGAGGGGACGCTCGCGCTGCTCCGGTGGACCGGGAACTGATTGCGGCTCCGGAACGCAGAGACGTTTCGGGCTATCTGCGACGATCACCGTCGCGGTTGACGCGGGAGACGCCGCCCTTTATCAGTCGCAGCACGGTCATCCGGTCTGTGTCGACTGGTGCGTCCTCGGGCACCGGGGTCCCGTCGACGAGCACTGTCGCCTCCTGCGTGTTGTATCCGACCCCCCGAACGACGTCACCGTAGGTGGCGTCTACATCGAGCTCGAGAGTGCGTTCACCCTCCCCGACCACTTCGACTGTCACCTGCATGTCCCTGGAAGGAGGTTGCCGGCGTCGCCACTTGCCACTTTCTCTGGCAGGCGCTGTACGACAACCTCCGACTGTCGTCCTCAGTTTCGATTCGAAGGAAAGTTTCATCCGCACCGATCCGCTATCCGAGTGCAATGAGCGGCATCGACTGGGAGAAAGACGACCCGTTCGAAGAACAACGGGACAAGATAGAGAACCCGATGAAGCGGCTGTTCTCCGAGTACGGGAGCGACTACACCTTCCAGGCCGTGGTCGGGATCCTCGCCAGCGTCGTCGCCCGGGTGCTCGACCTGCTGCCGCCGCTGATGCTCGGAATCGCGGTCGACGTGATCTTCGTCACCCCGGCCGAACACCAGGGCGCGGAAGCGGCGGCGTTCGAGGAACAGATCCCGCTCGTGTTGCTGCCGGAGGCGTGGCTCCCGGCGACACAGACCGGACAGTTCTGGTTCACCGTCGCCGTCATCGCCGGCGCGTTCCTCGTCGGGGCGGGGTTCCACTGGACGCGCAACTGGGGGTTCAACTCCTACGCGCAGAACATCCAGCACGACATCCGGACGGACACCTACGACGAGATGCAGCGGTTGAACATGGACTTTTTCGCCGACAAGCAGACCGGCGAGATGATGTCGATCCTCTCGAACGACGTCAACCGGCTGGAGCGGTTCCTCAACGACGGGATGAACTCCCTGTTCCGGATGCTTGTGATGGTCGTCGCGATCGGCGTGTTGCTGTTCTGGATCAACTGGCAGCTCGCGCTCGTGGCACTCCTGCCGGTCCCGCTCATCGCCGGCTTCACCTACCTGTTCATCAAGATCATCCAGCCGAAGTACGCGGAGGTCCGGTCGACGGTCGGGAACATGAACTCCCGGCTGGAGAACAACCTCGGCGGGATCCAGGTGATCAAGTCGTCCAACACCGAAGACTACGAATCCGATCGGGTCGACGACGTCTCGTTCGACTACTTCGACGCCAACTGGGACGCCATCGAGACGCGGATCAAGTTCTTCCCGGGGCTGCGTCTGCTCGCGGGAATCGGCTTTGCGGTGACGTTCATCGTCGGGGGGCTGTGGGTGTTCCAGGGGCCGCCGGGGCCGTTCACCGGCGAGCTCTCGGTTGGGATGTTCGTGGTGTTCATCCTCTACACCCAGCGGTTCATCTGGCCGATGGCGCAGTTCGGGCAGATCATCAACATGTATCAGCGCGCCCGGGCGTCGGCGGCGCGGATCTTCGGGCTGATGGACGAACCGTCCCGCCTGGCGGAGGATCCCAACGCGACCGAGCTGACCGTCACCGAGGGGCGGGTGGAGTACGACGACGTCACGTTCGGGTACGACGAGGAGGAAACGATCGTCGAGAACGTCGACTTCACCGTCGAGGGCGGCGAGACGCTCGCACTGGTCGGCCCGACCGGCGCCGGGAAGTCGACGGTCCTGAAACTGCTGTTGCGGATGTACGACGTCGACGAGGGATCGATCCGGATCGACGGCCAGGACGTCCGCGAGGTGACGCTGCCGAGCCTGCGCCGGTCGGTCGGCTACGTCGGCCAGACCACGTTCCTGTTTTACGGCACCGTCCGGGAGAACATCACCTATGGTACCTTCGACGCGACCGACAGCGAGGTGATCGAGGCAGCCAAGGCCGCCGAGGCTCACGAATTCATCCAGAACCTGCCCGACGGCTACGACACGATGGTCGGCGAGCGCGGGGTGAAGCTCTCGGGCGGACAGCGCCAGCGGGTCAGCATCGCCCGCGCGGTGTTGAAGGATCCAGACATCCTCATCCTCGACGAGGCGACCTCCGACGTCGACACCGAAACCGAGATGCTGATCCAGCGGTCGCTCGACCGACTCACCGAAGAGCGGACGACCTTCGCCATCGCCCACCGGCTGTCGACGATCAAGGACGCCGACACGATCGTCGTCCTCGAGGACGGTCGGATCGTCGAACGCGGCACTCACGGGGATCTGCTCGAAAACGACGGGCTGTACGCCCACCTGTGGGGCGTGCAGGCGGGCGAAATCGACGAACTTCCCCAGGAGTTCATCGAGCGGGCGGCCCGGCGGCGGGCCCGGACGGAAGTCAGTGGCGGGGACGACGACTGATACTGATTATTTATCAGTTGTTGGCAATGTGATTTACTTTAGTTAGCTCGGAACGCGTAAACTGGCGTTCCGAACTCGATTACCGCGGATTCGTATATAAACCTGAGTCATATTGCCAACTACTGTTATGGGCGGGACGTTGACGGCCATCGTCTCCAAAAACAGTGATCTTCCGGGTGAACGGGGGCGTTTATTGTGAACGGACGGCAGTTCTACACTAGGGACGGAGTGCCTCTGACAGCACGGGAGTGGTGAGTAATCCACGTTCTTTCCCGTCCCGCTACGGTTCTGACGTGCAACCCGCCATCCACGTTGCAGAGCGTCGAGGAGGAAGGCAAAAATCCCTCCCCCGTCCACTGGGTAGTATGCGACTGTCCGAATCGACCTGGAGCGAGGTTCGCGAGGCCGATCCGACGGTGGCGCTCGTTCCCGTCGGCAGCACCGAACAGCACGGGCCCCACGCGCCGCTGGGAACCGACACGCTCAACGCGGTTTCGGTCGCCGAGGCGGCCGCACAGCGGTACGAGGCAAACGACGATGAAGGCGGGGACCGATCGGCCGACGACCTCCTCGTCGCCCCGCCGATCCCGGTGGGGGTCGCCGAGGAACACCGCGCGTTCGACGGGACGCTGTGGGTGTCGCCCGACACGTTCCGTGCGTACGTCCGGGAGACGGCAGAGAGCCTGGCGCACCACGGGATCGAAGACGTCGTGTTCGTGAACGGCCACGGCGGGAACGTCGACGCGCTCTCGGAGACGGCGGCTCGACTCTCCCGGGACGGGACGGCCTACGCGCTGGCGTTCACCTGGTTCGACGCCGTCGGCGACCACTCCAGCCGGATGGGACACGGCGGCCCGTTGGAGACGGCGCTGTTGCGTTCGACTCACCCCGAACTCGTTCGCGACGACCGGATCGAGGAGGCCCGCGAGGGGGCGTCCGACCGGTGGGGCGAGTGGGTCGCCGGCGTCAACCTCGCACACGACTCGGCTGAGTTTACGGACAACGGCGTCGTCGGCGATCCGGGGGAGGCCACCGCCGATTTCGGCGACGAACTTCTCGAACTGTCCGCGGCGGCGCTCGTCGATCTGCTCGCGGCGATGGACACCAGACGCTGAGGGATTGACATCCGGCGCTGAGGCTCGATCCGGTCTTCCCCACTCCTCCGGGGACGGGTGGGTGGTGGCGCCGGACGACTGCGGGTTTTGGTGAGGGTTTTTTGGTATGGGTTGTCGTAACAGCGACCATGAACGTCATCGTAGTCGGCTACGGTCGAGTCGGAGCGCGGACCGCACGCGTCCTGAAAGAGGAGGGCCACGACGTCGTCGTGGTCGAAAACGACAGTGAGGTGGCGGAACGCGCGCGGAATCGCGGCTTCACCGTCGTCGTCGGCGACGGCTCCGAAGACGCGGTGCTCGAGGAGGCCGGCATCGAAACCGCCGACGCGATCGGCGGGTTCACGCGGAACGTCGACACGAACTACGCGGTGTGTATCCTGGGGACGAAACACGGCTGTCGGACGGTCATGCGGATCACCGAGGACTTCAGCAGCGACGTGTACGATCGGTACGCCGAGGCTGTCGACGACGTCGTCTACCCCGAACGCCTCGGCGCCGCCGGGGCGAAGACGGCGCTTCTGGGCGGGGACTTCAACGCGATCGCCGACCTCACCGAGGAGTTGCAGCTCACTACTGTCAGCGTGACCGACGACGCGCCGATCGTCGGCGCCCACGTAAACGAGATCGACCTGGGTGGCCGCGGCCGGATCTACGCGCACGGCCGCGACGAAGAACCGATGACGATTCCGCTCCCTGGAACGATCGTAGAGGCGGGCGATAGGCTCGCGCTGCTGGTCGATTCAGATCAGATAGACGTCGTTCGAACGGAACTACTCGGTTGAAAGGGGTTGAAAAGGCGCGGCGCAGTGCCACGCCGGATGGGGTGTCGGGTGTGCCGGGCGCGCGGGGTGGGAGGATGGGAACTGAGGCCGTTGCGCGCCCGTGCGGAGAGACAGGCGGATATATTATAAAAGCCCGTCAGACGCCCGTCTGCCGTTCGGTTGTCGGCGGTGTCGTCGTCCGCGTCGACGGCGGAAGAGGGATGTAGGTCCCGGCCACATCGCCGATATGGACTGGGCGACGCTTTTCAGGCAGGCTGGCGACGCCGTCGTCGAGGCGGACGACGTCAGTGGGGCCCTCGTACGCCATCGGGAACGGAGTGGGGAACGCCGGAACGAGACGGAACGCGACGACGAGACGGAGACGCCGCCGGAGCCGAGTCCCGCCCGGGTCGTCGCCGACGCCGACGTGCTCGCGGCGGATCTGCTGGTCGGTGACGCCTCGCGGGAGGCCCTCGAGAGGGTGTGGCGCCACTCCTGGATCGAACTCCTCGCCAGCGACCCGCTACTTTCTGACGCCGAGGCGACGATCGCCGAGCTTTCGACGCCGGAGCTGGCGGCCGACTGGCGGGAACTCGTCGAAGAGTGGCGGGAACCGGTCACGCATCCGGCGGGCGATCATTCGGGGTTGGCCTCGGCCTACCGGGGCGGTGCGATGCATCTGCTCAGTTTCGATCGCGTGCTCTCCAGCCCTCGGGCGGGGGCCGAACTCAGGGGCCGTGTCCCGCTCAGCGTTCGGGAACCCCGGGCGTTCACAACGGTGTTCGACGCGGAGAGCCTCTACCTCGAAGTCGTCGGCGGCGAGTATCCCGGCCCGGATCGGCCGTCGAGAGTCTGACGGGACGGCGAGGCCGGGCGGAATCCACTCGACGGACGGGGCTCACTCGACCCGATCGCGTCGGGCCTGGAACCACTCGGCGAACTTCGCGAGCGCACGGCCGCGGTGCGAGAGGGCGTTCTTCTCGGCGGCGTCCATCTCGGCGAACGTCGTCCCGCCGTGTTCGAAGATTGGATCGTACCCGAACCCGCCGTCGCCTCGCGGCTCGACGATACGCCCCGGAACGTACCCCTCGAACAGCTTCACGGGGAGCGTCTCGCTTTCGGCGCCTTCGGTTCCCGCTGACGATCCGTTCGGGGAGGATCCGCCCGGATCCGATCCCCCTGGGCTGGAGGCGGCGGCGACGGCCCGGTCGTCTCTGGCGACGGTGTCCGGCGCCGCCTCGAACGGGCCGCCGTCACAGTACGCCAGCACGCACCGGAACGACGCGCGGGTGTCCTCCTCGGCCAGCGCGATGCGGGCGACCCGCTCGATCCCGAGGGTGTCCTCCACGAACGAGGAGTAGGTGCCGGGGAAGCCGTTCAACGCGTCGACGAACAGGCCGGCGTCGTCAGTGATCACGGGCTCGCCGCAGGCCCGGTACGCCTCCCGTGCGCCGTGGGCCGCGATCGTTCCGGGGTCGTCCGACTGAATCTCGACGTAGTCGTAGTCGAACTGTTCGACGGCGCCGTCTCCGAGGTAGTCGGCCGCCTCGCGCATCTTCCCCTCGTTGGTCGTCACGTACCGCAGCATGGGGAGGCCTCCGGGGGGATGACTGATAGGCGCATCGATGCCGACGAGAGGGCCCAGATAAATTCCGGGAGCCGAGCACTCAAACCAACCCCGGTCCAACGGGGTGATATGCCAGGCCCTGACGATGCCGCTGACGTCGACGTCCTCGAGGAGCTCGCCAACCTGCCGACGCTCGCGCACCCGACCGCCGCACCCGACGGCCGAGAAGTGGCGGTGTACTACGACATTTCCGGCCGGAACGAACTCCACGTGCTCGACGTCGAATCCGGCGAACTCCGTCAATGGAGCGACGGGGAGGTGCCGCGAAACGCCAGGTGGTTCATCGAGTGGGGCGCCGACGGCGACCGGGTGTACTTCCACAACGACGAGGGGGGCAACGAACAGAACGACGTGTACGCGATGACCCGCGAGGGCTCGGTCGAGTCGGTCGTCGAGATGGGCGGCCAGATCGCGATCGGCGACGTCGGTGACGACGGTCGCACGCTGCTTTTCGCCGCCAGCCGCGACGGACAGATGAACGCCTACCGTCACGATCTGGAGACGGGAGAGACGACGAAGCTCACGGAGTACGACCGGGCCGTCGGCGGGCTGACGCTGTCGCCCGACTGCGAGCGGTTCGCCTACGCCACGAACGAGGCGGACGACTACAACAACCGAGACGTGTACGTCGCCGACATCGACGGCTCGAACCCCCGAAACCTGGAGATCGGCGACGTCGGCGCCGAAGCCGCCCCCAGCGACTGGGGTCCCGACGGGGATCGCCTGCTCGTCTCCGACAACACGCCCGACCTCGGGCGGATCGGGGTGTACGACTTGGCCGCCGACGAGGTGACGTGGCTCGGCGACGGCGAGTACGAGGAGCAGCCGGCTGCGTTCCTGCCCGACGGGCGGCGGGTGATCGGCACACGGATGCGGGAGGCGGTCACCGTTCCGATCGTCTACGACCTCGAAACCGGCGAGGGTCGCGAGTTCGACCTCCCGGAGGGGGTCGCTGGCTTCGGTATGGGCGGGAGCCCTGTGCTGGACGACGACCGGGTACTCCTCACCCACACGACGCCGACGACGCGGTCGGAGCTCCTCGCGTACGACCTCTCGACGGACGAGGCGGAGACGCTTATCGAGGCCGAGTACGGCCCGTTCGAGCCCGACGACTTCGCCGACGCGGAGTACCTCACTGTCGACTCGGACGGCGTTCCAGCGACGCGACAGGCGGCGGTCGAACACGACCCCTCCGAGGAACTGGAGATCGGCGCGCTGTTTTACGACGCCGGAGTCCGACCGTCGCCGCTGATCGTCAACCCGCACGGCGGCCCCCGACACCGCGACAGCAAGCGGTTCGACCTGTACACGCAGGTGCTCGTCTCCCGTGGCTTTTCGGTGCTGCAGGTGAACTACCGCGGTTCGACCGGCCGGGGGCGGTCGTTCGTCCGGGCGCTGCACGACGACTGGGGCGGCGCCGAACAGGGCGACGTCGCGACTGCCGCCGAGCACGTCATCGGAACGCACGACTGGATCGACGACGACCGCGTGGTCGTCTTCGGCGGCTCCTACGGCGGCTACTCTGCCTACTGGCAGCTTGTCCAGTATCCCGACCTGTACGACGCGGGGATCGCCTGGATCGGGCTGACGGATCTCGACGACATGTTCGAGAACACGATGCCCCACTTCCGGACGGAACTGATGGAGAAATACCTCGGGACGCCCGGGGAGAATCCCGACCTGTACCGCGAGCGGTCGCCGGTCACCCACGTCGAGAACCTGAACGCGCCGCTTTTGATCGTCCACGGGGTCAACGACCGGCGGGTGCCGGTCTCACAGGCCCGGATCTTCCGGGAGGCGCTCGCCGAGTCCGGCTTCCAGGAGGGCCCCGACGGCGACTTCGAGTACCGCGAGCTCGGCGAGGAGGGGCACGCCTCCTCCGACCGCCAACAGAAGCTTCGCACGTTCCGGTTGCTCGACGAATTCCTCGAGCGCCGCATCGGTACGGATGCCGAGGAGTCGCGGATCGAGGTCGACGACTGAGGGTCGGGACGCGAGTCCGGTGGGATCGCTCCTCACCGACTGTTCGACGGCCAACAGTTATCCGCCCGGTGTCCGAAGCAGTCGACGATGTACGACGACGTGTTGATCCCGACGGACGGAAGCGAGACGGTCCCGGAGGCGCTCGAACACGCGCTTCCGATCGCGACCGACAACGACGCCACCGTGCACGCGCTGTACGTCGTGGATTCCCGGATCACGGCCGCGGCCGACAGGGAGACTCGCGAGGAGGTCGAGGCGTCGCTCGAACGGGAGGGGACGGCGGCCATCGAGGCGGTCGCGGACGCTGCGACTGACGCCGGACTCGATTCGACGACCGCGATCCGGAAAGCGACCCCATGGCGTGGGATTCTCGACTACGCGGACGATGCGGGCGTCGACCTGATCGTCATCGGGAGCCACGGGAAAACACCCCGAGAGAAGATCACGTCGCTGGGCAGCGTCTCCGAACGTGTCGTCGACGGCGCCGAGATCCCGGTGCTGGTCGTGCGGAGTCCCGACGGCGGCTGACCGCGACGCCGTCCGGTGTCCCGACGGCGGCTGATCGCGAGGCCGTCCGGTGTCCCGACGGCGGCTGATCGCGACGCCGTCCGGTGTCCCGACGGCGGCTGATCGCGACGCCGTCCGGTGTCCCGACGGCGGCTGACCCACGGGGTCATCCATCGCAGTCTGTCGATTCGGACGCCCCCTGTCCGACACCACTCATAAATACCAGGGGTTCATACCTCACTATGGGATCACCGGACTGCCGGATCGTCAGACACCCCATCCGGGACGTACGTCGCGTTTCCCCTTTCCCCCCACGCGAGTACGATCCTGTTTCCGGCACGGGATCCCGTTTTTCCGGACGTCGACGCGTCGGAGCCGAAAAACGAAGTCGCACTCCTCGAAAAGCGGTGCGGCCGTGGAGCGACTGGATCAGTCGTCGACGGGGGCGACGCTCACGCCGGAGTGTTTGTACTCGGGGATCTTTGCGACCGGATCGAGCGCGTCGCCGGTCAGCGCGTTCGTCAGCGGATCCGCGTAGTGGAACGTGAGGAACACCGCGCCCTCGCGGACCGCCGGCGTCACCGCCGCCTCGACCTCGACGTCACCCCGTTCGTTCTCGACGCGGACCAGGTCGCCGTCCTCGATTCCCCGCGGTTCGGCGTCGGCGGGGTGGATCTGGAGGACGTCCTCGCCGCGCATCCGCATCAGCGTCTCCGAACGCCGGCTGAGCGCCCCGCTGTTGAAGTGCTGGAGCACGCGACCGGTCGTCAGCGCCAGTTCGTCCTCTTCGAGTTCGTCTGCGGGCGGGACGTGTTCCAGCGGCACCAGCGGTGCGGTCTTCTCCCCGGTGGAAAACTCCTCGCGGTGGAGCACAGCGGTACCGGAGCCGTCTTCGGGGGAGAAGGGCCACCGCTGACTCGACTCGCCGATCCCGTCGTAGCTCATCCCGTCGTAGATCGGACTGACCTCCGTGATCTCGTCGAACACCTCTCCGGGGCCGTCGTAGTCGAACGCCTCCGGGCGGTCGGTGAGGCGCGCGCCGATCTCCGAGATGATCTCGAGGTCGAGCCGGGCATCGCCGGGGAGGTCGGCGTTGGGGCGCATCCGGATGACCTGCCGGTCGGTGTTGGTGACGGTTCCGGACTTTTCGGCCCACGAGCTCCCGGGCAGGAGGACGTCGGCGTGTTCGGCGGTTTCGGTCTCGAAGAGGTCCAGTACCACGAGGAAGTCCAGCTCCTGGAACTCCTCTTCGACGCGTCCGGAGTGAGGCTCCGTGACGGCGGGATTCTCCCCGAAGACGAACGCGCCCTTGACGCCGTCGCCGAACTCGTGGGTGAACTCGACTTCGGTGAGTCCCGGCGTCGCCGGGGGCTCGACGCCCCATACCTCGGCGACGCGTTCGCGCGCCTCATCGTCCTCGACGGGTTCATACCCCGGCAGGATGTTCGGCAGGGCACCCACGTCGCCGGCGCCCTGGACGTTGTTCTGGCCGCGCAGCGGGTTGACGCCGGTGCCGCGCCGGCCGACGTTGCCCGTGAGCAGCGAGAGGTTCAAAAGCGAGTGGACGTTGTCCGTCCCGCAGTGGTGCTGGCTCATCCCCATGCCGGTGAAGATGGCTGCGCGGTCGGCCTCGGCGTACGTCCGGGCCGCCTCGCGCAGTTCCTCGGGGTCGACGCCGGCGAGTTTCGCGTTCTCCTCGACGTCGATCCGCTCGATGTGCGCTTTGAACTCCTCGACGTTGGAGACGCGCTCTGCGAGGAACTCCTCGTCTTCGAGCCCCTCCTCGAGGATCGCGGCCGCCATCGCGTTGAAAAGCGGGATGTCGTAGCCCGGCCGGACCGGCAGGTGGATCCCCGCCGCGTCGGTCGTCGAGTTCTCTCGCGGGTCGACGTGGATCATCTCGCCGCCGTCGCGGATCGCCGGCAGGAAGTACGACCGGAACGCGACCGGGTGCTGTTCGGCGGGATTGGCCCCGGCGACGAGGTAGACGTCGGCCTCGGTGAGGTCATCGAGGGTGTTCGTCATCGCTCCGGCGCCGAACCGCTCGCTCATCGCCGCCACCGTCGAGGAGTGACACAATCGCGCGCAGTTGTCGACGTTGTTCGTCCCCAGCATCCGGGCGAGCTTCTGGTAGACGTAGTTCTCCTCGTTGGTCGCGTTCGAGGAGGCGAAAAAGCCGATCGCGTCGGCACCGTACTCGTCGACGATCCCGCCGAGTTCGGACTCGACGCGACCGAGCGCCTCCTCCCAGCTTGCGGGCACCAGTTCGCCGTCTTCGCGCACGAGCGGCTGGGTGAGCCGGTCCTCGTGGTCGACGAAGTCGAACGCCGCCGCACCCTTCGGACACATCTCCCCTTTCGTGTTCACGGGGCCCTTCCACCCGGTGCCTTTCCCACTCTTTTCGCTGTACTCGACGCCACAGCCGACGCCACAGAACGGACAGACGCTCTTTTGCGCCCTGAAATTTCGGTCGGTGCTCATAGTGATGTCAGTACGCGACGGTTGAGTAGTCTCCCCCAAATGTATACCGATCGAACGTGACGAACGTGTCGCGTCACCGTATCTCGTCCCTGTAGTATTTTGGCACTGGAGGCTGTGTCTCCGATATGAACCTTCGAACCGCGGTCGTGCTCGCGGGCGGCGAGGGCGACCGCCTGCGGCCGCTGACCAGAAACCGGCCGAAACCGATGTTGCCGGCGGGCAACCGGCCGATCCTCGAGTACGTCTTCGACAGCCTCATCGACTCCGGGATCGAGCAACTGCACGTCGTCGTCGGCTACAAAGGGACCAGAGTGCAGGATCACTTCGGCCCGACGTACCGCGGCGTTCCCCTGGCGTATCACCGACAGGAGAAACAGCTCGGCAGCGGCCACGCCCTCCTGCAGGTTCGGGGTGCGATCGACGAGCCATTCCTCGCGGTCAACGGCGACCAGATCGCCGACCCGTCGATCGTCGCGGACGTCGCCGCCGCTCACATGGAGGGGGGCGCCGTCGCGACGCTGAGCGTCGTCGAGAGCCGGGAGGCGTCCCGGTACGGCTCCGTCCGTCTCGACGGCGAGGAGATCGTCGAACTGATCGAACGCCCGCAAAGCGGCGACTATCGGCTGCT
This sequence comes from Halalkaliarchaeum sp. AArc-GB, assembly GCF_031432225.1. Classification (NCBI taxonomy): domain Archaea; kingdom Methanobacteriati; phylum Methanobacteriota; class Halobacteria; order Halobacteriales; family Haloferacaceae; genus Halalkaliarchaeum; species Halalkaliarchaeum sp. AArc-GB. The sequence goes on from NZ_JAVKGM010000008.1 coordinate 87,383, forward strand.
CAACGCCGGCGTCTACGGCTTCGATCCGTCCTTCCTGGACGAGCTCGAGGCGACACCGCGGGAGGACGGAAGCCTCCCGCTTCCGGCTGCCGTCTCGCGGCTCGTCGCCGACGAGGATCACCGCGTTCGAGGGGTTCGAACCGAAGGCTTCTGGACGGACGCGACGTATCCGTGGGATCTGCTCACTGCGGCCCGGCAGGTGTTCGACATGGGATGGGTCGAGCTCCCCGAACGCGAGCCGGGCGTCTGGGTCGCCGACAGCGCGACAGTTCACCCGGACGCGACGCTCCAGCCGCCCGTGGCGGTGTCGGCGGACTGCGAGATCGGGGCGGGTGCGGTCGTCGGCCCGATCGTCGCGCTGGGGACGAACGCTACCGTCGACGCGAACGCGGTGGTTCGCGACTCGGTGGTCGGCGACGACTCGCGGATCGGGGCGAACGCGACGGTCGTCGACGCCGTCTTCGGCCAGAACGTCCGGCTCGGTCCGGGATCGGTGATCCCGGGCGGCGACGCCGACGTTCGAGTGAACGACCGGATCCACGAGGGCGAGCGTCTCGGCGCCGTGCTCGCCGACCGGGTCGCCGTCGAGGCGGGGGTCGTCTTCTCGCCGGGCGTCATGGTCGGACCGAACGCGTCGATCGAGGTCGGCGTCCGGCTTGTTCGGAACGTCTCCGCCGGCGCGGAGGTGACTCGCTGATGTGTGGGATCATCGGGTACGTCGGTCGCCGGGACGCACTCGACGTGCTCGTGGGCGGGCTCAACCAGCTCGAGTACCGCGGCTACGACTCCGCGGGGGTCGCGCTCGCGAACGGCGCAGACGAGGGCGCCGGTAGCGACGCGGACGGCGCCGCAACTGTGGACGTCGACGTCGTCAAGCGCGCCGGCGAACTGTCGGCGCTGGAGGCGGCACTCGAGGAGCGACGACCCTCGGGCACGACCGGGATCGGCCACACACGATGGAGCACGCACGGCCCGCCGACCGATGCGAACGCACACCCTCACACCGACGAGGACGGGCGGGTCGCGGTGGTCCACAACGGAATCATCGAGAACTACGACCGGCTGAAAGACGAACTGCTCGCGGAGGGCCACCGGTTCGAAAGCGACACCGACACCGAAGTGGTTCCCCATCTGATCGAACGGGAACTGGAGGCGGGAGCCCCGCCGGAAACGGCGGTCAGACGCGCCCTCGAACAGCTCTCCGGTAGCTACGCCATCGCCGCCGTCGTCGCCGGCACCGACGCCGTCTACGCCGCCAGGAACGACTCGCCACTCGTGCTCGGGATCGGCGAGGACGGCTACTATCTCGGCAGCGACGTCCCCGCGTTCCTCGAACACACCGCTCGGGTGGTCTACCTCGAGGACGGCGAATTCGTGCGACTCACCCCCGACAGCTGGACCGTCACCTCCCCCGACGGGAACCCGGTCGAAAAGCAGATCGACACCGTCGACTGGGATCTCGAGGACACCGGGAAGAGCGGCTACGACCACTACATGCTCAAGGAGATCAACGAGCAGCCGCACGCGCTCCGACAGTGCCTCTCGGGGCGCGTCGACGAACTCGAGGGACGCGTCGAACTGGCGGAACTGGACGCGCTCCTCCAGGACCCCCCGGAAGCGGTGCAGTTCGTCGCCTGCGGGACCTCATATCACGCTGCGCTGTACGGGGCCCGCCGCTTCCGCGATCGGGGGATCCCGGCGCAGGCGTTTGTCGCCAGCGAGTACGCAACGGAGGCGCCGCCAACGGGCGATCGGCTGGTGATCGGGGTTACCCAGAGCGGTGAGACGGCGGACACCCTTTCTGCGCTCCGGGAGGCACAGAGCCGGGGGGTCGAGACGCTCGCGGTGACGAACGTCGTCGGATCGACGGCGGCCCGGGAGTGCGATCACGCGATGTACATCCGGGCGGGTCCGGAGATCGGCGTCGCCGCCACCAAGACGTTCTCTTCACAGCTCGTCGCGTTGAACCTCCTCGTCGAGGCGGTCGCGAACGGCTCCCGATCGGGTGACCGGGCACAAAGCGATCGAGTCAGGGAGCGACTCGCCGCACTCCGGGAGCTCCCCGGGCAGGTCCAGCAGATCCTCGACGAATCGAACGCCGTAGACGTAGCCCGCACGTATCTGGATTCGTCGGGGTACTTCTTCATCGGGCGGGGGTACAACTATCCGGTCGCGCTGGAGGGGGCGCTCAAGTTCAAGGAGATCACCTACGAACACGCCGAGGGATTCCCCGCCGGCGAGTTGAAACACGGGACGCTCGCGCTCGTCACCGCCGACACCCCCGTGATCGCCGTGGTCACCGGCGACGACGAAATCGCCCGCAAGACCGTCGGGAACGTAAAGGAGGTCGAGGCGCGCGATGCGCCGGTGATCGCCGTCACGGACGGCCGCTCGGACGTGGAGCGGTACGCCGACGAGGTGCTCGAGATTCCCGAGGCGCATCCGGTGACGATGCCGTTGCTGGCGAACACGCAGCTCCAGCTCGTCGCCTACCACGTCGCAAACGAACTGGGGCGTTCGATCGACAAGCCCCGGAACCTGGCGAAAAGCGTCACCGTGGAGTGAGGTACTCGAGGATCGCCTCGATATCCACGTCGTCTGCGGTCTCCGCTGTGGCGATCACCCGGCTGTGGCCCTCCCGTTCGGAGTCGTCCGGATCAGTCGTCCCCAGCACTACGGCCGGCACCGCAGCCGCGGAGAACCCCTCGACGAGCGCAATCTCGTAGCCGTCGCATTCGAGCTCTGCGAGAACCGACTCGAGTGCAGCCACGTCGTCGTCACCCTTGCCGCCGCGTGCGATCCGGAACGTCAGCGACGGCGTGACGCCGATCGCCGCATCGGCGCCGGCGGTTCGGTGACGGTGGGTGTCCCGCCCGGGTGTGTCCGGTTCGACGTCGTGATGGATCGCCTTCACCGTCGCAACCCGGCCGTCCGTTCGCTCGCCGAGGCGTTCGACGAGTCGCTCGAGGAGCGTGGTCTTCCCGGAGTCGCTCGGGCCGACGACCTGCAGGACCGAAAGCGACCCCCGGTTCGGCTCGTCGGGGGTCACCGTTTCGCTCCCGTCCCTGCGGGCGGTGTTTCCGCCTCGATCGTCTGTGTGATCTCGCGGAGATCTGTGGGGGTGTTGACGTTCCGGAACGACGCTTCCCCGCCGGGGAGCTGATCGGCGGGAACTGCCCGTACGGAGAGTGGATCGAACGCCGAAAGCACCGCCCGGTTGCGGACTTGCTCGAGCGACGTCACGCCCGACCGGAGTGCGTCCGTCCGGCAGGCCGCACACAGCGGCTGGAGCCGGCTGCCGACGGATGGCAGGGCGGCATCGGCGGGCGGTCCTTCGCCGAACTCGCCTCCCAGCGCTGTCAACAGCGTCTCGAACGCGGCCGTTTTAACGAGCGGGAAGTCGCCGCCGAACACGAGCGTGGCGTCCGTGTCATCGCCGATCTCGTCTATCGCCGACGCGAGCCCGGCGAGGGGCCCCCCGTCAGGTCTGTCGTCGAACGCGAACGAGACCGGGACGTCGCGATCGGGGCCGTCGGTCGTCCCAAGCGCGGCCGCCAGCCCGTCGCGTTGCTCCCGGCGGCAGCTCGCGACGATCCGGCGCGAGAGCGGTTCGACCGTCCGCACGACCCGTCGGATCATGGGCTCGCCCGCGACGTCCGCGGTGAGTTTCTCCCGATCGCCGAACCGTCGCGAGAACCCGCCGGCAAGGATGATCGATTCGACGACGGCGTCTCCCGGTGACACCCCGTCACAGTTCCGATCCATACACGATGTAGACGGCAGGGAATCATATGTACCCGAGGGCGTTCTCACGGTTCGGGAGTCGACTGATCGTCGAGCTGGTCGGTTGCGTCCGAGAGCAGTTCCCGAGCGATCCGGGCCAGTTCGTCGCGGCGATCCGTAGTGGTCGCTTCGGCGGTGATCCGGACGAGCGGCTGGGTTCCGCTGGCGCGCACGAGGAACCAGCCGTCCTCGGCGTCGACCCGGATCCCGTCGATCGTCGTGAGCTCGGTCTCGCCGTCCGACTCCGGGCCGAACCGATCGCGGGCGAGGTCGGTCGCAACGTCCATCAGCTCCCGCTTGCGGTCCGTCTCCACCTGGTCGCGGACGATCGGGTACGGTTCGAACGCCGACAGGAGGCTGCTCAGTCCCTCGCTCCCGGCGGCCACGTCCTCGGCGACGATCGCCGCAAGCGCCACCGCAGCAAGCGGGCCGTCGGGGCACCGGGTTCGGTCGGGGCGAATCCACGCCCCGCTGGGTTCGCCGCCGAAGACGACGTCCTCCGTTCGGGTCGCCTCCGCGACGTGGACGTCTCCTACCTCGGTGTACTCCACGTCGGCGCCGAGGTCCCCGAGCGCGTCGGCGACCAGCTGACTCGTGTCGACAGGGACGGCCACGCGTTCGCCGGGCCCTGCAGCACGCGTGGCAAACAGCGCGAGCAGTTCGTCTCCCGGAACGAACCGTCCCGTTTCGTCCACGGCCAGCAGCCGATCGGCGTCGCCGTCGTGGGCGAGCCCGAGGTCGGCGCCGATCGCCTCCACCGTCGCCGCGAGCGTGTCGCAGGTTTCGGCTGTCGGTTCGCTCGGTCGCCCGGGGAACCGGCCGTCGGGCTGGGCGTTGAGCGTTTCGACCCCGACGCCCAGTTCCGCGAGCGCGTCTGCAGTCACCCGCCCGGCGCCGTTGCCGAGATCGAGCACAACCGAAAGCTCCGCGAGCGCCTCATCGGAGGCGTTCTCGCGCCCGTGGTCCACCAGCGCCTGTCGGTGTGTCTCGATCGCCGCCGTCGAGTCGGTTTCCTCGCCCAGTCCGTTTGCGCCGACCAGTTCGAACGATTCCTCCCGGATCCGGCGCTCGATCCGCCGGCGCTGTTTCGGCCGGTACGCTCCGCCGTCCGGATTCCAGAGCTTGAACCCGTTGTCCGAGGGGGGGTTGTGCGAAGCGGTTACGGCAATGCCGACGTCGGCGTCGTGGACGGCGACGCCGCGGGCGATCGTCGGGGTCGACGCCTCCCCGATCCGGACCACATCGGCCCCGGTCTCGCGGAGCCCGGCCGACAGGGCGTCCGACAGCACCCGGCCGCTCTCGCGGGGATCCCGGCCGATCACCGCGGTTTCGATCGCGTCGCCGTCCGGTCGGCGCTCGCTCCCGATCGCCCGCCCGAGAGAGACCGCGAGCGCGGCCGTCACCTCCGACCCCACAGCTCCTCGAATGCCACTCGTTCCAAACACGTTTCGTTGCCTCGCCCTACGGAGTAAAAACAGTTCGCCCAGTCGGGAACGGTGGCGCTCCCCGTCCCCGATCTTCGACTACTTCTGCCGGAGTTCGTCGATCGCCACCAGCAGATACACGAGTCCCACGAACCGCGCCAGCGTGTACACCGCCGACCGCCACTCACACTCTTCGGGGTTCCGATACGCCAGCCGGGTGCCGTAATCGACGAACTGTTCGGGGTACGCCAGCGCGAACAGCCCGACACCCCCGAAGAACTTCTTCAGTGCGGCGTAGGAACCGCCGCCGCGCCAGGCGATCAACACGTACAGCGCCCCCTCGATCCGGATCGCCGGAACGACCCACGACCGGAGTTCGGGGACGCCGGGCGTCTCCGTGGCCCACCGCTCGGTCGCTTTCGCGAGCCGATCGGGTGCGAGCACCCACAGCAATCCCAACACGCCGAGGAGTTTCCGGAACATGGTCGAACGGACGCGCGACTCCGGCAAAAGTGTATCTCTGCCAATACTTGGTCCCCTCGTGCAGCCGAGCTGATCGACTCTCCAGTTCCACAACAGTTAGGCGGAACGTGTTCCAACAACGGGTATGAAGGAGCTGTTTCTCCGCGCCGCCCGCGGGGAGTGGACCGAACGCCCTCCCGTCTGGATGATGCGTCAGGCGGGGCGGTACCTCCCGGAGTATCGCGAGCTCCGCGAGGAGTACACCTTTCTGGAGGCGATTTCGACGCCCGACGTCGCAGCCGAGATCACCCTCCAGCCGTGGCGCCGGTTCCGTCCCGACGGAGTAGTGATGTACTCGGACATCCTCACCGTGCTCGAACCGCTGGGATTCGATTACCACCTCGAATCGGGTGTCGGACCGGTGGTCGAGAACCCCGTCGAGAACGCCGAAGACACCCGCCGGGAGCAGGGCGACGTCCGAGAGGACCTGTGGTACGTCGGTGAACTGCTCGACCGATTGACCGACGAACTCGGCGAGGAGGCAGCCGTTCTCGGGTTCGCCGGCGGGCCGTTTACCCTCTCGGCGTACGTCTGTGAGGGGACTCCGTCCCGATCGTTCACGGCGGTCCGTCGCTTGCGGGCCGAAGATCCCGAGGCGTTTCGCCGTCTCCTCCGGGCGTTCACCGACGTCCTCGTCGATTACGTCACCTATCAGGAACGGCGGGGTGCCGACGCGATCCAGCTGTTCGACACCTACGCCGGGTTGTTGACGCCGGCGGACTACAGGGAGTTCCTGCTTCCCTTGCACCGGGAGGTGCTCGAGGCGGTCGACGTGCCGACCATCGTCTACGTACGGAACGTAAGCGGGAATCTGAACCTGCTCGCCGACAGCGGGGCCGACGTCGTCGGGCTCGACTGGACGGTCGAGATGGCCGAGGCGAGAGCGCAACTCGGTGATCAACCGGTGCAGGGGAACCTGGATCCGGCGACGCTGTTTGCTGACCCGGCGACGATCCGGAAGCGCACCCACGAGGTAATCGACGCCGCCGGGGACTCCGGACATATCCTCAATCTCGGACACGGGCTCGACCGGAACACGCCCGTCGAGGGGGTCGAGGCGTTCTTCGAGGCGGCGAAGTCGATCGAGCGGTAGCCCGGTGGAACGTTCTCCGACTTGACGCTCACTCGGGGCGCGGCGCGTTCAGACAGAACGTCCCCGGCGCGTCGCGGCACTCGCACTGCCGGTACTGGTAGTACGAGGGTTCGAAGCCGGAGAGGAACGGCTCCAGCAGGTCGGCGAACTGTTCGGCCAGACGGGGATCGTCGTGGGGGACGGGAACGCGGTGGAGATCGAGGCCGACCTCCTCGGCGTCCTCCCGGAGGTCGATATCGAGCTCGACGAGCGTCTCGGATTGCTCGTGGATGAAGCTCATCGGCTCGACGACGACGCGTTCGGCCTCGCCCTCGAGCCCTTCGATGACGTCCTCGATTTCGGGTTCGGTCCACGGGATGTCGCGGTTCGAGTGGTTCTGGAACCCGAGTTCGTACTCCTCGACGCCGACCATTCGGGCGATCGTTTCGGCGTGCTCATCGACGTAGGTGTCGTAGCGGTTTCCTCCCTCGAGGTAGTGGATCGGCGTTCCGTGCGCCGAGAAGACGAACGCCGTGTCGGGGGCGTTCGGGTCGAGGTCGTTCTCCTGGAGGAACCTCCCGATCGCCTCTGCCCGGATCCGGTTGTACGTCGGCGCCCGGTGCCAGCCGGTGATGCCGGCGAACTCGGGATCGTAGCCGTCGATCTCGCCGATCGCGTCCTCGAGTTCGTTCAGGGCGGCGACGTTCGTGGAGTGGCCACACAGCGGATAGATCGGCAGCGCGACGACCTCCTCGATCCCCGCCTCGGCCAACTGCTCGGCGACGTCCGGGATCAGCGGCTCCATGAACTGCATCCCGTGGAACAGTTCGACCTCGTGGCCACGCTCTTTCAGCTCCGCCGACAGTGCCTCCAGCTGGGCCGTCGCCTGTTCGTTCAGCGGGGAGCCGCCGATCTCCTCGTACTCTTCTATCAGGCTCGGTGCGCGGCGCCGTGCCAGCTCTCGGGACCGTTCCCAGGCTTCCGCTTCGGTGTCGGCCTGCTCGAGTGAGGCATTGTTGTAGAAGATACGTGTGAGATACTCGATTACGACGTCCCGATCCGGACGCGACGGTTCTCCGAAGTTCAAAAGGGCCACACCGGTTTTCATGCAACCGATGTACGGGAACGACGTGTAAAGGTGCTTCGAGCGAATTCACTCGACGGCGACCGTCGCGCCCTCCTCGACGTCGGCTTCCGACACCGTCACTGTCCCGCCGCCGTCGTCGCCGGTGTCCCCGCCGACATCTTCGGTGCCGCCGTCGTATTCGCCCCCGATGTCGTACTCGCCGGGATACGCGACCGTCACCCGGGCGGTGCCGTTCTCGTCGGCGGTCGCCGTCCGCCGGTAGTCGATCGTCTCGCCGGAGACGGTCGCGGTCGTCTCGACGTCGATCTCTGCGCCGGGTTCCCCCTCTATTTCGATCGTCGCACCGGGGACGACCGCGAATGCGGCGACGTCCTCCTCGAGCAGGAGTGCCCGGTAATGAGCGAGCCCGTCTCCGTCCCCTCCGCCGGCTCCGCGTTTCTCGAGCAGCTGGATCTGGGTGGTGTCCTCGGGGAGATCGGCGTCGACGTCGGTGACGACGACGTAGCCGACCCGATCCTCGAACTCCCCGTACCAGCCGTCTGGATCGTCACCGAACCGGAAGTCGTCGTAGTTCGCCATGGCGTAGCCGTAGCCCCGGGATTCCCCGTTGACGAAGTAGTTGTACATCCGGTTGTCGCCCCACCGGCTCAACACGAAGTCGTCGGGATACTCCCGATCTGCCGCCTCCGCGTGCGCGTCGATCCCCTGGACTGCCGCGTACTGGCCGTCGGTGTAGGTCGTCTGGGCGGTCAGGCTCGGAACGTACAGCAGGCTGAAACTACACAGGAGCAGCCCGACAGCCAACAGATACGCCGCCATTCTCGGGTCCGGCAGTTCGAAGGCGCGGTCGTCCCCGTCGTCCTCGCGCCAGGAATTCGATCCCTCGTTGCGCGGAGAGCCCCCCGTGCCACCCTGGAACGGGCGCGGGACCCGGGCGAGATCGACCGCCGACAGCGCGTACACGAAGCCGACCCCGCCGAGCACCGACAGCGGAACCACCAGCTGTGCGGCGAACCTGATCTGGACCGCCGCGAGCGCAATGAAGTAACCGGTGTACACCGAAAGCAACAGCCACCCGGGCTCGTACCGGCGCCAGGTCAGCCAGATCGCCCACCCGAGCACGCCGACCGCGAGGTAGAACCCCACGCCGATCTGGACGAGCGGTCCGAAGAGCACGGCGTAGTCGGGGGTGAAAAGCGAGACGGATTCGGTGTACCCTTCCCGGAGGAAGAGGTCCTCCATTCGCCCCTGCGCTTCGACCCAGTCTTCGGGACGGAGGCGCCGGAACGCAAACAGGCCGGCGGCGGCCACGGCAGCCTGGAGCCCGACGAACAGGCCGGGGTGGAGCTGTTTGCGCCGCCACAGCTCGCCGATTCCGAACACGACGATCGCGCCGCCCAGCACGAGCACCGGCGTGTACGCGACGAAGCTGGAGTGCCAGCCCCAGCTTTCGTGAAGCCCGACCGACAGGAGACTCCCGACTCCGAGCGCGAGCAGGACCGGGAGGTTCGCGAGTGCCGGCGACAGCCCTGCCCGGGCGTCGAGAACGGCACGGAGGCCGACGTAGGCCGCCAGTGGGACGAACACGAGCGGGGAGCCGCCCCACAGGTGGATCGAGACTCCGAGGGCGATCCCGAGTCCGCCGCCGACGAGCCACGACGCCGGCGATCGGAGATGGGCCCGGACGGCGTCGTCTGTCCCCTCGAGTTCGACCCGGCGGGCGAGATCGACTGCGAGCCACGCGAGCCCGAGCAGTGTCACCCCGAGCCAGAAGTACTGGTGGAGTCGATGTTCGAGGAATCCAACGCCCGTGTAGACCGCGTGGACCGGCGCGATCGCGAACAGGAGCACCGACGCCAGCCCGACCCGGACGTCCCGGGTCACGACGAGCGCGATCGCGTACACCACGATCCCGAGCCCGACCATCGCGGCGACCGGGAGCCAGGCGGCCACCGCGTCGACGGCCGCTTGATCGCCCCCGAGGAGGGCGGTGAACCACCAGTTCACTGCGTGAGAAAGCGGGCGCCGGCCCGTCGCCCCGCCGGGCATCTCGGCGAGGATCCCGAGGTTGGTCGGGTCGGCCGACAGTTCGAGCAACTGTTCGATCCAGTATCGATAGAAGTACGGATCGTTTCCGGGCGAGACCACCCGACCCTCGCGGAACACCGATCCGTACTGGGTGAGCCGCATCGCCGCGACCACGAACAGCACCCCGAGAAGCCCCACGAGTGCTCGTGGCTGTGTCCACGGTCGGTCGACGAGCCGTCGCCAGTCGGGGGTGCCGTCCGGCAGCATCCCCGGTGGGGAGGGTCGTTCGTCGGCCGTCGTCTCGGCGGAGTCGCCCGCGAGCACCGCACCCACCGCGTCGACGTCCGACACGCGGTAGTCGCCGTCGACCTTCTCGACGACCCCGCGGGAGACCAACTCGCCGAACGCACCCGAGTCGACATCTACGTCGTGAAACGACCAGGGACCGTCGGTTGTCTCTTCGGTTTCCACGACCGCTCGAACCGCGTCTTCGAGCTCCGGCCGCTCGTCGAGGAGCTCACGGGTCGCCTCGCCGGCGCCTGTCATTGGCGAGTGTGGAGCCCCGGCGTGCAAAAATCTCCCGTTGTCAGACGTCCCCCGCCATCGCGGAGAACATCCGGTCGACCAGCCCGTCGCGATACTGCACGCTGGGGGTGTCGCCGTCGGTGACCGGTTCGGGCGGGATCTGTCCGCCGCCCATCCTGGCGTGGCCGCCGGCACTGGCGTTCGGGATCTCCTCGAGCGCCATCTGGAGGGTCTTTCCCATGTGGACCCGATCGTCCCGCGATCGGCCCGACAGGTGGAGGGTGCCGTCGCGTTCTCCCCAGACGACGACTGCGGTGATCCCTTCAAGCAGGATGAGTTCGTCGGCCGCCTGCGCGATCGCGTCGGCGTTGGTGATCGCGCCGACGTCCGCGACCGCAAACGAGCCGTTCACCTGGCGGCCGGCGATCGCGCGCGCCTTGACGTCGAGCACTTCGGCGTCGACGGCGGGGTTGGCGATCCGATCGAGCAGGTCCTCGTCGACTCCGGGGCGCAGGTAGCCGGCGGCCTCGAAGTCGGCGGTGGAGGCGCCGACGGTCAGGTGGCTCGTATCCGCGAGGATCCCGTACAGCAGCCCCGTCGACGTCTCCGTCGAGACGGTGCGTCTCGTTCCCGCCTCGCTTGCGTGCTGGTCCGGCGGCACCGGGGTCGCATTTACGTCCTGGAAGTACTCCGCGACCATGCTCGAACACGCCCCGTAGTCGGTTCGGACGTCGGTGAACTCGGCGCCGACCCCCTCGCCTGGATGGTGGTCGACGACCGCGAGCGGCAACACGCCGTCGGCCCCCTGGAACCCACGGGGCTTGTTGTGGTCGACCAGTACCACTTCCTCGGTCGCGAGGTCGGTCACGTGCTCGACCCGCTCGAGGTTCACGTCGAGCACCGTCTGGAACGCGCGGTTCTCCTGGTGACGGATCTGTCCGGTGTACTGGATCGTCGGCTCGGTGTCGACCTGGTTTGCAAGCAGCGCCACGCCCATCGCCGAGGCCATCGCGTCGGGATCGGGATTCGGATGCGTCAGCACGGTGATCTCCTCACACTCGCCCAGAACCTCCTGGAACTTTTTCCCCGCTGGCCGTCGCCGACGATAGAGGAGACCGAGCAGGGCGACGGCCAGGATCCCGCCGGCCACCAGGGCGATAAGCTCCGGTTGCGAGCGAACGGTCTCCTCGAGCGCCTGGCGTTGGCTCCCGTCGACGAGCCCTTCGAGCTGTGGGAGGTCCGGGAGCGCCGACAGACCCACCCAACGATACCCCATACCTGGCCCGTAACGACGAACCACTATCAACGTTCCCGCTTTTTTCCTGCCTATCGGCGGTTCATACTAGGATACGTTCGTATTCCCAACCGTGAAAGGATCCCTGTCAGGAGCGATACGCCGCTACGGCCGCACGATAGCCCTCGCGGAACGTCGGATAGTCGAACTCGTATCCGAAGCCACGAAGCCTGTCGTTCGAGCAGCGTTTGTTCGCGCTGATTCGTCGCCGCCGGGAGCCCGAGAGTTCCTCCCCCGCGAGTCGCTCCTCGACGGTGCGTTTTGCGGGTTGATCGACGCCACACTCGTCTGCGAGCCAGTCGGCAAACGTCCAGCGATCGACGGGTTCGTCGTCGACGACGGTGACGACGTCCCCGCGTGCGAGATCCTCCGTCAGGAGGAACGCGACCGCGGCGGCGGCGTCGTCCCGGTGGACCATGTTCAGATACCCTTCTGTGACCGGACCGGAGAGATAGCGTTCGAGCCGGTATCGGCCGGGACCGTACAGGCCGGCAAACCGGGCGACCGCCCCGTCGATCCCGCGTTCGGCTGTCGCCTCCAGGGCGATCCGTTCCGCCGCCAGGAGTATTCGTCCCCGTTCGCTTTCCGGCTCCAGGGGCGTCGTCTCGTCGACCCATTCGCCGCCGTGATCGCCGTACACACCCGTCGACGAGGTGTACACCAGCCGGTCCGGAGTCGACTCCCGACTGGCGTACTCCTCGATCGTGGCCTCGAGCCCGTCGAGGTACACCCGGCGGGCAGCGTCCGCGCCCCGTCCACCGCTGGAGGCGGCGAACACGACCGCGTCGGCGTCGGGAAGTGCTTTCAGGCTCTCCGGATCAGTGACGTCCGCACGTACCGGCTCCAGTCCCGCTTCGTCGACGGCTGCCAGTCCGTCGTCGCTCCGGCGCACGCCGGCGACGGAGAATCCCTCATCCAGGAGCCGCTGTCCCAGTTCGATCCCGACGTAGCCACAGCCGACGATCGCGACGTCGACAGGTTCTGGCGCCGTTCGGTTCGACACGTCGATCACGTCCGCCGTTCGATGGCCGCCTGTATCTCCGCGAGCTGTTCGAGCGTGAATCGGGTTCGACCTTCCAGCGCCTGCTGGACCTCCTGGCCGGTGAGATCCGCCTCGATGTCGGCGGCGAGAGTGTCGACGTCCACCACCGCCGCCGACATCCCCATCAGGAGATGGTCCCGGAGCTCGAAGACGACCGCGTCGGCGCCGGGAAACCGGTCGGTCGTCGCCAGGATCGCGGCCGCCTCTTCGACCGAAAGGTCCGCGGGTTCGTCGTCCCGTAGCGCCTCGAGTGTCGCCCGGTCGACGCCCGACTCGGCGGCGACGGCCTCGACCCCGACGGCGTCGACGACGGACGCGAGTTCCCGCCGGTAGGCGGCGAGTAGCTCACCTGGTGTGCGATCGGACGGGTCATCGACGGCGTCGTACAACATACCGTCTTTCGGGGAACGACGATGAAAACGGTTGCGGGCGACGGGTCGAGTTTCTGCGGCGTCACTCTTCGGGTTCCCACCCCGGCGATCGTTCGTCCGCGACGCCGTCGACGTCGCCGACCCCGCCCGCTTTCGGAGGGACGGCGATCGCGATGGCGGTCTCCGTCTCGAAGGTGACGGGTTCCGTCTCCCCGAGCGTCACCGGCTCGCCGTCGACGTCGACGGTGACAGTTCCGGATTCGCGGACGTACTCGATCGGTTCCTCGTGGGCAGTCCCGCCGGAGGCCCGGACCGAGAACCGGGGATACGTTCCGCGGACCTGAACCCGCCAGACGTTCGTCGTGGCGTACCAGTAGCCGGGAACGGGCGCGATCGGGAGGCCGGCCGGCGTCGCCGCGACGACGTCGTTGCCCCAGTGTTCGCGGGCCCGGTCGGAGCCCTCCTCGATCCCGTCTTCGAGGGCGTCGGACAACGAATCGCGTGCGATCGCCCGGACGCGAGTCGCGGCGTCGGTCACTGGTTCGTCTGGAACCTCGGCGGTCTCGCGATCCGCCGCCCGCTGGGTGGCGACCCGGAGGCGGACGGCAAGCTCGTCGGGGCCGGACTGCTGTCGACCGGCTCGCGCTCGGCCGGCGTCGCTGGTCCGTCCGTGGGCGGCCGCCGCGAGTGTCTCGGCATACGAGCCGTTGCCGACCGCCATCGCCCGTTCCCCGAGCCCATCGTATCGTCGATCCGCAGCTGCGATCGCCTCCCGTCGCTCCCGAGCGGAAAGGTCGGTTTCCTCACGGAGTACGGTGTCGGCCTCGCGGTGGGCCTCGTTCATCCCCTCTTCGACCTCGGCGGCGAGTTCGTCACGCAGCTTCCGGAGTTCCGGATCGGACGCGTGCTCGAGGGTCGCGTTCGTCGCCGAAAGCGTCCGGCCGGCCCGATCCAGGTCCACCGTTCGTCCGGTTCCGAGCACCCGATCGACGATCCCGTCCGCGAGTTCCCCGTGCGGCAGCGTGAAGTAGTTCACGTTCCGGGTCGCAAGCGGCGTCCGGGACTCCGTTCGTCGCTCCTCCTCGTCGGCTCCGAACGGACGGGAGTGTGAGGCGTCGATCGGCGTCCGGGGGAGGTAGCCAGGAGAGCCGACCGGCTCGAACGCGACGGCGCCGCCGGGACCGTCTTCCCCTGCAGGCTCGGGCACGCGATCCATCGGTGCGGTTCGTGCCTCGCGGATCCCCTCGAGCCGATCGATCCCCGGCGCGCCGGCGTCCTCGAGTACATCTGCGAGCGCCCCGCGGGTCTCCGCCTCGCGATCGGCGCGGTGATCGAGTTCTCGCTGGAGCTCCTCGAGGAAGACGGCCCGGACGGCGACACGGGCGCGGTCGTCGACGTCGGCGTATCGGTCCGGAGCGCCCACGAACGACTGTCGTCGGTCGTCGACGCGTTCTGCCAGCGCCGCCTCCGGGCTCTCGGCGCCGGTCGCGATCCCGCCCCGTTCGGCCTCGACGTCGACCGACCGAACGTCTTCACGGAGGGTGCGCACGTCGTCGTACACCCGATCTCGCAAGCCCGCCGGGGGATCGGCGTGGACGACGACCCGGTTTTGACCGAGCTGCTCTCTGTCTTCTCCGCCGTCGAGCCGGCTCACTTCCCGGAGTGCGATCGATTCGAACCCGTCGTCGTCGTCCACGAGCCGGTCGACGGCGCGTTCGCTGGCGTCCCGGAGCGCCGGATCTTCGAGCGGGTCGGACAGTGTTCGATCGGGCGCCACGTCGGTCGGCGCGTGAGCGACGGACACGTCGACGAATGCCCGAAACGTCCGTGTTCCGGTCGCGGTCGTCTCCCGGGTTTCGTTCCCGCCAACCCAGGTTCGACTTACCGTCGTCTGCCGTTCGACCGTCAGCGTCGCGCTCGCGTCGGTCGCCGTGCGTCGGTCGGTCTCCACGACGACTGCATGCTCGACTTCGCGGTCTTCGTTCGCCAGGGACCAACCCGCCGGCGTCGACGTGGACCCGTTCCCCTCCGCTGTCGCGTTCGCTGGTTCGTCCGGTGGAACCGCCGTCGACACCGGCGTGGCGTCGATCTCGGTGATTCGGACGACTCGTTCGCCTTCGACTCGATACGTACGCCGGAACTGTTCGTCCATCCGGTCGAGTGCCTCCAGAAAGGCGACGTCGGCCGTGTGGCCGACCTCGATCGAGGTCGTTTCGTTCGGCGACGGGTTCGCTGTGTCCGTGGCCGCCTCCGACGGGAGTGTGCTGTCGTTGTCGTTCTGGAGGGGATCGACGTCCGTCGCCGCTTTTGACGATTCTGCCGGTTCCTGGTCCGCCTCCGGGATCGTCGCCTCGGCGTCGTCGCCACCAGCGTCGAGGACCACGTCACTCCACCGCTCCCCGTCCAGTTCCGTCGGCGCAAGGAGGTCCTCGAGTCCGGTTCTTGCGGCCGCGATTCGGACGCCTTCCCGACCGCGGTGGTCGTCCGTCCCGAACGTCGACCGCTGGACAGACCGGATCCCGGTGTTGGTCGACAGTTCGACGTGGCGATTCGCGAGCACGTTTTGGATGGGTGTGCCGGCGTACTGGCCGTATCCGCGGGCCCAGACGACCGGGTACAGACGCGCGGTGAGCTGCCGACCGAGTCCGGGCCCCTCGATCGGGCCGCGGTTGAGCCGGGTTTCGAACTGTTCGGTCCGTTCGTGGGCTGCAAGCACTGGCGTCGCAACCGTTACGGTGGCCTCGCGGGTCTCGCGTGCCACGACCTCCCCGTCGCGCTCGGCGACGACGGTCACGTCGTCGATCGTGACCTCGAGGGCGGTCCCGTTGGCGACTCCCTCGATCCGGACCCGTTCCCGAACCCGGGTCAGGTTCTCGGCGGTGGGGTCGTTCCCGGTCCCGAGTTCCGGTGTGGCAACGACGTCGTCGACCTTCGCGCTCGCACCCGGAAGGCGTTCGGCGGCGGCGAGGCCAATCCGGATCCTGAGCGCGTCCCGGAACGGCGAGTTCGGCCTGACGGCGTCGGTGCCCCTTTCGGTCGATCGTGTGACTGGTTCCCGTGCGGCGTCGGCGGCGGCCGAGCGCACCGCATCGCGCACGGCCGCGTCGGCGTCGCCGTCCGCCCGATCGATCGCCCGCTCGACCGACCGATCGACTTCGGTCGGTCCCTGCGTTGCGATCCCCGCGCCGTACGCCACGCTGCTCGTCAAAAGCAGGACGCCAAGCAGCGCGAACGGGATCCTCGCGCGTCGGTCGGACGTGAGGTCGAACTCGGGCACGCTACCACCGCCGGACGACGATCCGGACTGACGCACCGTCCCGGTCGGTACCGTTCGATCGCGTCGACGACCGAGTTGTCGTGTTCGGACCGTCTGTGAGCCTCCCTGCGAGCCCGCCTGCGATCGCCGCGTTCGCCTCCGCGGGCGTTGCACCTTCGAGTGCAGTGTTGTCGCCGAGCGTCAGGGTCGCCGCCTGTCGGTACCGGAGCTCCGCATGGGCAGCCGCCGCGTCGTCGCCCCGGAGGGAGGCACGCAGCGACTCGACCGGGAACCGGTCGTCGACGAACGCCGACGCGAACGACCGGACGTCGTCGGGGTCATCCACGTCTGCCGGATGGAACGGCGTCGGAACCGACACGACGGTCGCGTGGACGGCCGCATCCGTCGGCGGCGTCCGCCCGGCACGCAACTTCCCGCGGAACTCGCTTCCGTCGACGGGTTCCCAGCTGGCGATCACCTGCGTGCGCCCGTCCAGGCGGGCGTCGAGTTCGCGTTCGACCGCCCGGCGGAACGCAACGCCGTCCGGATCGAGGGCGTTGCCGTCGACCCCGGCGCCCGCGACGGTTCCCCTCGCGATCAGCTCCCGGAGCGAGCCGTGCACCCGACGCTCGTCTGCCGGGGCCGTCCCGGTTTCGCCGTCGGGGGTCCGGGGATCGAACGCCACCGTCGCGGTGGTGGCGAGCACGTCGGCGCCGGCTCCGGCCGCGGGGGACGACGCGAACGGACCGGTCGGTTCCATCGCGGAACCGAGCGCCAGCACGCTCGCGCTCACCAGCAGGAGGAACACCCCCGCGTCGATCGCGGTGCTGGTCATTGCCACACCCGCACCCGGAGGGTCCCACGCCTGATTTCGCCCGGCCCGATCCGGACGGCGACCGTCCGATCCGCCCGATGGACGGGGCGGTCGGGTGGGGCCGGCCCGACGGTCCAGCCTACGTCACCGGCGACAGCGAGGGTCACGTTCGACTCGAACCCGGTCGGCATCACGTCGCCGTCGGTGGCGGCGTCCTGGAGTCGCTCGGGATCGACTACGTCGCCGTCGCTGGCGGCCGATCGAAGGGTGTCGAGGGTGGTTTCGGCCGTCCGGTCGCTTCCGGTCCGGTCGTCCCCGGCGACGGCAGCCACGTCGGCGACGACGCCGGCGTAAACCGCGACCCCGGCGATCACGGCCAGCAGCGCGACGAGTGCGGGGACGGGCGAGGCCTGTGCACGACTGGAGAGTGCCGAACGATCGCGTTCCCGGCCGGCCGCCGGAAGCGGGCAGTCAGCCGACGAGTGTGACACGGACGGGCTCCCAGTGGACCTGTCGGACGCGGACCGTACCGTCGGTCGCGTGCCAATTCAGTTCGTCTGCGTCTGCGCCGATCCCGAGGCCGACTTCGACACCGGCGTCCGATCCCGCGCCAGCGTCGATCGCCGCCTGCTGGAACGCCTCCGGGCTCTCGAAGGCGTCCGACGGCGGCTGTCCCCCGAGAACGCTCCGGAGGGGTCCCTCCAGTGCGGGTGTGACCGGCCCGAACGCGAACGCCGCGGTCGCTTCTCCACCCTCCCCGGCCAACCGGAGACCGTTCGGATGGACGGCGATCCGGTCGGCCTCGACGGCGTGGGTGGCGCTGGCGGGGGTGGATCCGGCGGCGACCTCGTCGACGGTTTCGGCGACGCCGGAAGCGTCCGGCGGCGGCGCGGTCGGAAACGTCGACGCGAGGCCGAAGACGACGACGCTCGCGGCGGCCACGCCGATCCAAACGTACCAGGCGTCGATCGGGAGTTCGAACATGGGACGGCGTGGTCCCGGTTTCGCACTTAAACGCTCGGGGGAAGCGACGGGTACGGAGCACGAAAAACCCCGTAGCTATTTGGGGAGGCAGCCGTACGAACGGCCGAAAACGATGATGCTCAGCGACGTGATGGAGGACTATCTCAAGGCGATCTACGTTCTCGAGCGGGAGGAGGGTGCGCCGGTGTCGACCTCCGCGATCGCTGAGCATCTCGACAAGACGCCCCCGACGGTGACGAGCATGCTCGAGAAGCTGGCAGAGCGGGGGCTGGTCGAGCGGGAGAAGTACAAGGGGGTGGAGCTGACCGACGAGGGCCGGACGGTCGCGCTGGAGGTGATCCGTCACCACCGGTTGCTGGAGACGTACCTCACCGAACACCTCGATTACGACTGGAGCGACGTGCACGACGAGGCCGACCGGCTGGAGCATCACATCTCCGAGGAGTTCGAGCGCCGGGTGGCGGAGCTGCTCGACGAGCCCACGGTCGATCCGCACGGCGATCCGATCCCCGGCGTCGACCTCGAACCCGTCCCCGACGACGAGTCGGTGAGCCTCTCGGAGCTCGAGATGGGTGAGACGGGCGTCGTGAGTCGCGTCAGCGACAGGAACGACGAGGAGCTTTCGTATCTCGCCGAGGCCGGGATCAAACCCGGAACCGAGCTGACGGTCGTCGACGTCGCCCCGTTCGGGATGGTTACGGTCCGGACGGATCAGGGCGAGCAGTCGCTACCGGAGGAAGTGGCCCGATCGATCCGGGTGCGGCGTCGCGACGGCGGATGAGATAACAAGGCTCGGAACGAAGCGACGAACACCTTAAAAAGGAGGGGGAGAGCGACGAGTCGAAGTGTCACACCGATGGCGAGGGCCCAAACGGTGCAAGACGACCCGTATCGAACCGATGGCGAGGGCCGAAGCGGTGTAAGACGGCCCGTATCGAACCGATGGCGAGGGCCGAAGCGGTGTAAGACGGCCCGTATCGAACCGATGGCGAGGGCCGAAGCGGTGTAAGACGGCCCGTATCGAACCGATGGCGAGGGCCGAAGGCCCGAGCCATCGGCTTTTTTGGTCCAGCTTTTTTAAGGAGTGGTGTGCGACCGGAGGGAGCACACCCGACGCAAAAAAAGGTGGGTCGTAACGACTAAGAACGAAACACGCTTTCATGTCGGTAATGAACGAAAACGTCTCGCCATCTCGGGAGGTGATACTGTGGGCGTCGAAATAAAGGAGTCAGGGGTCTCCGAGGAGGAGTTCGCGCGGATGAAGCGGTTCGTCCGCGATTATCTCACCGCAAGCGTCGAAAGCGAGGACGACGGCGGTCGGATGCGGTGGTACCCCTGGCACTCCGCCGAATACCGGTTCAACCACATCCTGAACGTGGTCGAACTGGGCGCCACAATCGCCAGCAAGGAGGGCGCCGACGTCGACACCGTTCGCGTGGCGGCGCTGTTTCACGACATCTCCAAACTGGAGGCCGACCAGGACGAACACGCCGAGGAGGGGGCCCGCGTCGCCCGGGAGTACCTCACTGCCCACGGCGAGTTCCCCGAGTCGTTCGTGGAATCGGTCTGTCAGGCCGTCGAGGAGCACTCCTACCAGGGTCCGCTGTCGGACGTGTCTCTCGAGACGCAGTGTCTCATCGAGGCAGACATCCTCGACAAGGTGGGCGCCAACGGCACCGCCCTGATGCTGTTGCGGATGGGCTACGAGGCCCGGTCACACATGGACGCAGCGACGATGGTCGAGCGCGTGCTCGAGCGCGGCCGGGAACACACCGCCCGCCTCGAGTCGGACACCGCCCGATCGATGTCACACCAGCGCCTCAAGCGGGTGAAGTGGTTCCGCGAGTGGCTCGAAGCCGAAGTCACCGAGATGACCGCCGAAGACTCGATGCTGTGATCGGTCGACGCTCGGGAGAACGGCACTCACAGCGCCGACGGGACCGAGCGTCCACGCGAGTGTGCGCACCGAGGACGGCGACCGTGGTTCAAGTCTCTCGATGGAGTCGTAACCGTCGACGACAGCGGAGCACTCACGGTCCTTCGTTACCGACTTACTCTTGGCCCGTGACCTCACTCTGGGTGTAGTGTCTCGCGCTGCGTGTAGGTGTTGGGATCACATGAATGACGTCGGCGACGGCTTTCCGGTTGTCCGCGAAGGTCTACCGGCGCCGGTGGTCGAGCAGCTGGTCGTCACCTCCTACTCGGGTGGGTATCGAAGGCGTAGACGATGCCACCGCCCCGACCGAAGTCCGTCGCATACACGACACCATCGCGGACTGTCGGTCGGTGGCGAGCCCAGAATCGTAGCTCTCTCTGCCACCGCTCCTCGCCGGTGTCTGCCTCGATGGCGTAGAGGTTCCCATCCCGGCTGCCCACGTAGACGCTGTTGTCAGTAATTGCGGGCCGTTCGACCCAGCCGTCGGTTTCGAACGTCCAGTGCACGTCGCCATCCTCGGCGGATAATCGGTACATCGAACCGTCGTGTGACCCGACGTAGATGCTGCCGCCGCGGGGATGGGGACGGGCGGTATCACCTGTATCGAAAGTCCACTGTTCCGCTCCGTCACTGTCATCTAGGGCGTACACCATGCCGGAGCGGTCTCCCACGTACACCGTTCCGTCTCCGTGCGTGACGGACACGGTCGTGTCGTCAGTCGAGTATTGCCACTCGATGGACCCGTTCTCTGCATCGAACCCGTAGACGGTACCCTCGAAGGCACCCGCGTAGAGTTGACCCTCTGAGACCACCGACGGCGCTACCCAGCTCCGGGTCGGGGGGGTAGCCTGCCAGCGTTCCGACCCAGTCGTCACATCGATTGCGGTCACGATACCTTCGGTGTCGCCGACGAAGAGCGTCCCCTCGTGGAACATTCGTCTAGTGACGGACTGGTCTGTGCCCCACGTCCACGCCGCCGATCCGTCTTCAGCGTGAAATGCGTATACCCCGTCAAGGCCAGCGAAAACGACGATGTCGTCGACCACCGTCGGCTGTGGCAGACGCGTGTCGACCGTGTTGGACCAGCGCATGGAGCCGTCCTCCCGGTCGAGTGCGAACACGTCGTCCTCGTTCGTCCCCACGAAGACGACCTCTCCCTCGACGGTGTGGGTTGCCCGGTTCGTCAACCTGTCGTCCTCCCACTCGACGGATACGTTCCACCGCTGTGATCCGTCATCTCGGTCGACGGCCACGACCTCGTCGCTCGAGACGATGACTGCCTCGTCGTGAACGGTGGTGGTCGGGCGCTCACCGACCCGGACGGTCCACAGAGGCAGGGCCGCGTCCACCTCGTCCATCCAGGCCGGTTCCTCGACGTCGATGCCGGGGTCCGTTTCACCCTCGACGTCTGTTCGGATCGACTCCTCGTCCTCAACTACAAGCTCGGTAGCAATACCGACGACGACCCCGTTGGGATTGACGTAGACTGCACACTGTTCGATGTCGATCGCCTCCTCTTGCTCCTCGTCTTCGAATCCGACACCTTCCACGACGTAGAGACCTCGTTCGGGACTCCACTCCGGTTCTGCGAACTCGAAATACGTCCCCAGCTCGTAGTAGTAGTCGAGATCACGCTCGACGCGATCGGCGAAATCGCTGTACTGGGCGGTTCCCCGATCGTAATCCGCCTCGTCACTGACGCGGCGTCGAACGACTTCCCCGTCTCGGTAGAAACGCTCTGTGTGTCGATCAGCATCGAGGGGGTTGTCCGTGATCGCGGTGTCGTTGTGACTCCCTCTGACGTGCCGTGCCGTTTCCTCGTCGCTGTCGCCGACGCCGAGTTTGGCCTGACTGGCAGACACGTCCGCAGCGTCCGGATCGGTAAACTCGGTTACGTGGCCGAACACTTCGAACGGCACACCGTGAATCGCCTCGGCTGTCGCATCACGGGCGGCATCGAGATTGAATCCGTCTGCCACGGCGGCCGGGGGGTCGGCAGGTTCTTCGTGCCGTTGTTCTTCGGTTTCATCGCCATCTTCTTCGGAGGTCGGCTCGGCGGTTTCCGTTCCGTTCTCCTGGTCCTCCTCCGTCGAACAACCCGCGAGCATCCCTGCGAGTCCGACAGCCATGGATGCGTCGAGCAACTGCCGCCGAGAGAGGTCCTGAACGTCTTTACTCACATCGGGAAATTCACTCTTAAACATATATATTCCTTACCACTATAACCGCGCTCTGTATCTTACACAGCGTTTTTGAAAGGTAGTGAGTAAATGAAGGACAGATCAGTACGTGAGTCCCCTATACTTACCATCTCATCGAGTATGACACAAAGGATGCGGGACCCATTCGATGACCCGCTTCTTATAACGAAACCCGTCCACCGAAATCAACCACCGATCACATCGTCTCCAGCACGCCCAGCACGCGTTCTTCGGCATCGCGACCGGGATCGTGTTCGCTGCCGTCTCGGTCGGATTCGAGATGCTCCTCGACGGTGCGTTCCATCGCCTCCCGGAGCGGCGTCGACTCCCAGCCCAGGGCCGCCAGCTTGCAGGTGTCGAGCACGTGGGGGTACTCCCGGTAGAGCACGTAGTCGTCGGGCTCGAGGTCGCCGGCGGCGAGTTCGCGGCCGTCGGCGGCGACGATCTCGATTTCCCGGTCCATGACGTCGGCAATCAGTTCGACCATCTCCCGGAGGGTGACCAGCCGGCGGTCGCCGACGTTGTACGCCTCGCCGGGTTCGCCACGTTCGGCGACGAGCCGGAGCGCGCGGGCGACGTCCTCGACGTAGGCCCGGTGCCAGACGTTGTCGCCGTCGCCCGGGAGCAACACCCGGTCGTGGGTGGCCACGCGGTCGAGCCAGAAGTCGAGCCGTTCGGTGTAGTCGTACGGGCCGTAGACGATACAGGGCCGGACCGACATCGCGTTGACCCCCCGGTTTGCGGCCTCGAAGACGATCCGGTCGCCCTCGGCCTTTCGGTTGCCGTACGTCTCGGCCGACCCGTCGGTGGCCTGTTCGTCGCTGCAGGGACACAGCGGCGTCTCGCCCTCACGTTTCGGGATCTCTTCGCGCCCGTAGGCGGACCCCGAGGAGATGTAGACGTAGCCGTCGACGTCCGCGAAGACCTCGACGGCCGCCTCGACGTCGGCGGGGTAGTAGGCGACGCAGTCGACGACGACGTCCGGGTCGGCGGCGTCCCTGGCGTCCCGGAGGGCGTCCCGGTCGGTTCGATCGCCCCGGACGTGGGTGACGTCATCGGCGTCGGCAAACGGGTTCTCGTGGTTTCCGCGGTTGAGCATGTACACCTCGTAGCCGGCCTCGCGGAACTCCGTGACCGTGTGGCGTCCGATGAAGCGCGTGCCGCCGATGACGAGTGCAGTCGGTGTCCGTGTCATACATCGACCTCGCGTGCGGGAAGAAAAGATCCGGCGGTTCGACGACGAACTATCGGGGTGTACCACCATCGACGGCGTCGAGATCGGGCTCGTCGAACTCGAGTGCGTCCGCGACGGCATCCGGAAGCTTCGGACGGGGTGCCGATTCGTGGCGCTCGATTTTTTCAGTTTTGCGCGTGTTTTCGTAGAGAGCGCGTGCGACCGGAAGTCCACGGAGATACTTGTAGTCGTGGAGGACCTCGATGCCCCGCTCCGTGAATCCGTAGAACTGGGAGGGGAGATCACGCTTTCCCTCACTTGGGTCGTACGTGTAGCGTGCGAGGAGTCCGGCGTCGATCAGCGTCTCCAACTGGTCTTTGATGGCCGCCTGACTCTTCCCAGTCATATACTCGAGTTCGGCGAGCGACATCAGATGGGCGGGGTGGCCCAGCAGCTCCTGGATGATGAGATGGCGCGTATCCTGGGACAGCAGCTTGAACAGCCGCTGCTGTTCCGCGAACGGCCCTGCATCGGCCGCGCCAGTGTCGGTTTCGCTCATACGTGCTGGTACGAGGGAGGGCGCTATAACAGTTAGGGTTGTCCAAGTTGGTTAAATAAGAAAAAACCAAAGTGGTTCAGAAGGGATAAGGTGGTGTGGTTTGAATCGGCAGCTAATGACCGACCCAGGCTCGCCGCCGAAAGCTGGAGAGATTATGGCCGTTGTTCACGAGGCCGTCGGGGGCATCGAACTTGACCCTGCAGAGAAACGGGAAATATGGCGGTTCACCCGGCGTGAACTGCCGTATCTCTGGAGTCAGCGGACATCGTATTTCATCCTGGGGAGCTATCGCGACCCCTATCTCCGCCGGCTTCGCGCCGTCCAAAACGAACTCACGAAGCAGCTCGGTGCCTATCCGTTCATCATGGGTGATCTCCTCGAACTCCCGACTGACCGGCTCAATACGTTCGATATCACGTTTTCGTTGCTTGCGACATACAGCGACTACATCGTCGGCGTCTTCGAGAAGGAGAGTGGTGGGGAGGCGCCCGAGTTGGGCGAGATCGATGACCCCCCGTATTTCGGAAAGTCGTACGTGTTCCCGCGTGATTACGCGTGGGTGACTGACGCGAACCTTGACTCGAAACAGCACGTCATTCAGGCCGCTCTCGAGATCGCGTTCGCAGACGATTTGTCGGCGGATGAAGTCCAAGCAAACGTCGAGTCGCTCATTGATCGCGCACAGGAGAGCGGTCTCGACATCGACGAACAGGAGGTGTGGGATGTGATCGACGACCGGGCAGATGAGGGCGAAGAGCCAGCAACGTACAGCTGGGTCCATCTCAACAAATTCCGCAAATTCGAACTCCACGATCGGTGCTTCCCGTGGACGACAGAGGACGAACTTCGAACTGTGGTTGAGGAACTCCCGTCCCCGACACCGCGTCCGGAGTGGGAAGAGAGTGAGGAACAGTGAATTTCGTCGGCGAGAAACGACAGACTCACGGAGAGACCGTTTCGGGGGGATCGATCGCCCCCTCGGCGACTCGGTCCATCGCATTCCGGTGTCGGTCCCGCACCGCGGCCATCTCGGCGGGGGACATGCCCACGTCGGCGACCAGCTCGACGATCTGGCGCACCGAGATCCGCCGTCCGTCGAGGCGGGGCTCACCGCCGAGCACGTCGTCGGTTCGAACGATCCCTTCCATCACGCGTTACTACTTTGGTTCGACAGATACGGCTTCGTCCACCGGGATGCGTTCCGGTCGTCTCGTCCCCCGTGTTTTTGCCCCATCGAGAGCCAACCATCTCGTCGAGAATCATCGGTTGTCCGCCTCCGATATCGCGACCGGAATCCTGTCGGCTATCGAGGCCGTTCCGGACCGATCCTCCCTTGATCGGGAACGACGCTATTGGTTTGCCCACCAATAGACTTATTCTATTGGTCTGTGTACCAATGGTGAGGATGGCTTCGCTGACCGAGGACGACCGCGATGGCGTGAGCGAAGGGAGGAAGTACCCCGACGGAACTGTCATACGCGTGTTCTGTATGCGGACGGACCGTGACGCGTACCCGTCTGGATGGGCCTACAAGCTCCACTACGGGCGACGGAGCCGGACCCACCTCGCACGCTCGACGATGGGACGATTCGTCGCTATGACAATTCGCACGAAGACACCAACGGGCACGAACTGCACGTCGCACCGGATCCCGACCCGGACACCATCACGGTTCCCGGGATGGTCGAACTCTGGGAACGGTTCTGGACGAGATCCCGAAATCCGAGTTCGAGGTCGAGTGAGGCCATCACACCACGGTGATACCCATGAACGACACCACGCCGCCGCTGCACCCGATGGAGCGCGAACAGCTTCGGGCCGAATCGACCCTGGTCGTGACCGTGAAGTCGTCCAGTGAGTTCCACGACGACGTCACCGACGGCATCGAGGCGCTCGAACGGGACGACGCGGGGGATACCACGCCGACGCTCTCGTTTACTAGCTACGACGACCTCATGAAGACGCTGACGCCGCGCGTCCTCGATCTCATCGAAGCCATCCGTCGGGAGGAGCCATCCAGCATCAACGAGACCGCACGGGTCGTCGACCGGGACGTGAAGAACGTCCACGGGGAACTCGATCGGCTCGCCCAGCTGGGCATCGTCTTCTTCGAGGAGGACGGCCCGCGCAAGCGCCCGGTCGTCTGGTTCGACGAACTCGTCATCACCCTTCCGTTCGATCCGGAGGCTGGCGACACGGCCGCTGCTGCGCCATGAAACTCGAGTTCCACAGATCTCGTGATCTTCGGTGTGAATGTGTTACCGGAGTAACCGGATAATGGATCCGCTGATGAGTTGCGGTTCGATTTGGAGGAGTGTAGCTGCGTCTTCGAATACGGTGTCGTCTACCGCGTTTGCAAATTGCTCAACGTCGGAGTTAGAGACGTATTCCAGTGTGCCGGTCTTCATCTCCGTGTAGTCTGTGACGTACCAGAGAAGAGCATGGAGGTCAGCGACATCCTTCACTCGCTTATGACTCTTATCTCGGTCCGGAAGCGACCGGATTTTCATCGCAGCCAGCAATTCCGGTGGGGCAATCAGTTTGTCGGCAGGGGGCGACCACGACACATACTCCGCCAGCTGCTCACCTTTGTTCTGTTTGAACACCGGTGCCAGGAGTGGTTCCGCTGGCGGTTTGAACCCGAACACGTCTCGGAATGTATCTAGCTCTGTAGTGTCGGGGATGACATCGACGTAGACTTGGAACACCTCATGCAAGCTGTGTTCGCTGGCTTCAGCTTCGGTGATTCGTTCCTGACTGTCGCGGAGGAAGTTCTGGACGAAGCCGAACCGACTCTTCGTATACCCCAACTCTTCGATTGCTGAGATAGAGTCTCCAACCGGCATTTCCGGGAAGTCCTCACCAATCCAACTCGCATCGACATGGACGCCGATATCGATGTCTCGTGACCCAATGTACTCGCGGCCGTGCTCTGAGGAAAACCCGGGGGTGACGTGGAGATGGACTGCCCACCCGCCGAGCAGACAAACCGGCGGGTGGGCTGCTTCAAACACTGCCTGGAGCTCTTGTTCGGAGAGCTCCGTGACCTGCGGTACGTAGTACTGTCTCACCACTGTTGGTCACCATGATACGAGTCGATGAGTTTCTTCGCCGCTTCCTCACACGGTCCGCCCTCCGCAAGCAAATCCAGAATGAGTTGCGGGATAGACACAGTCGAGAAGCCATCGACCGCCTGCTGATTGTAGAAGACGTGGTCGTCAAGAACTCTGATACGAGTGTTTCCACCGCCCAGCAATCCGTTCTCCTCGACGACTGTAAGCCACATATTGATCTCCTTTGGAGCAATGTAGAAGTCAGTGGTCGAGGTGAAGAGAAAGCCCTGATTCAGATTCTCTGCCTGGTATGTCGTTAACGCGTACTGCAAGTCAGTCCCTGCTAGCAGATCCATCGGCTGCTGGAGAGATACCTCCAATTGATTCGGCTCGATCCGCTGATCCAACCACGCCTGGTACAGCTCCACTGGTGCCACGACCTCAGTCCCCTCGACCAACCCCTGCTCTTCAAGCTTTTCAGTGTACTGCCGCGTCCACGGCTCAGACGCCCCCGACAACTGTGCTAACCGGTACTTCGTCAAATCGTCTCCTGTGTGATTCAACAGGACGCGGATGATCCGCTCCTTGTTGAACCCGCGTTCCCGATCCGGCTGCTCCAATAGTGCCATGATACGTTGGTTACCTCGAAAACTTATATACCTAACCACTGCATTGGCTGATTTGATTACTTAAATACCGAACCACACAACGGAGAGAACCACTGATATTCACCCAATTCAAGACGGAGGCCCCATCCTCAACGAGCGCAGGGGTTCCGATCGTCAATCGGAAGAAGCACAAGCGAGTAGGGGTGGGGAGGAAGCCGACAACAATCTGGACAAACCGACACACACAGCCAGATCTGACGTCCCAACCGTAACCTTTACAATTTTAAAATCCGACATATTGTGTATGGTGGAAGCGAACCGAACTGTTGTGATTCCTCTCAAAATTCCATCAGAATCACAATCCGACTTCCACCAGACTATCTTGCCGTATGTCTACTGCCAGCAGGAAGCTGTCGAACACTGCTGGCCAGACACACCGAAACAGCCAGCCGATCTGCAAACCAGCAAGCAGGATGCCGAAAACGCACTCTACGACCGGCTTCGAGACGAGACCAACGAACAACTCCACTCGAATCTCGTCCAGAAAGCCATCAAAGACGCAACCAGCGCGATCTCCTCGTGCAAGACCAGCTGGGAGAACGGCGACCGTCTCAGCAAACCTGATTTTTACGACCGTGAGCGGGCTGGCTACACGATGACCTACGACAAACGAGCCGCCACCTACGGTCGGTACGAAGCGACGTTCTCGACGCTCAACGGCACTGTGACCTGTAGATACGAACTGCCAGCAGAAATCGAGGGAACGCCGTACGGTGAGTATATCCTGGACAGACGGTGGTCGTTTTCCACGAGCAAACTCGTCTTTGACGGCGAGCGGTTCTGGCTCCACGCGGTGATGCAACGCCAGTTCGGAGATGACCCAGTGTATGCACCCACGACGGACAATTCAAGTTCAGACACGCATGAGGACACTCATCGTGTACTCGGCGTGGACTTGAACGTCGATGGGGCAACAGCGGTGACGTCGACTGGCCAGTTCTACGGCAACGCCGATGCACTCAACGCCTACCGTTTTGAGCAAGAACAGTTACGCGGCGAACTTCAGCAAACAGGAACGCGAAGTGCCCATCTCCGGTTTCAACAGCGGCGCGGCACGGAGTGGCGATACTACGACCAGTACGCCCACCATGTTGCCAATGCCATCAAACAGGAAGCCCTCCGGGTTCGTGCCACCCACGTCGCCTTCGAGGAGTTGACGCGGATTCGCAAGCGCATCTCGAATCTGCCCAAGTTCCAGCACTGGCTGTTCAAAAAAGTCCGCACGTACACCGAATACAAGCTGGAAGGATACGGTGTGACTGTGGATACAACGACCCCCGAGTACACGAGTCAGGGCTGTAGCCGCACAGATTGTGAGTGTGTGGACGAAGACAATCGGGACGACAAGCACTTCGAGTGCGTTGAGTGTGGGTATACAGTAAATTCGGATTACAATGCGGCCAAGAACATCGGATTCCGGTATCTCTGTGAGGAGCTATCCAGCCCGGCGAGCCGCACGTGTTCGTCCGGGCAGGCCACGAGTCAACTGGCCTTGGTGTCGGGGACACTCTCACCAGACGGCAGTTTTGCCGAGCATGAGTGGGTGTCCACCGACAAGTCCCACCCTCAACAAGCGAGTGGCAGTTCATCTGCCCGAGCGCAGTAGGGTGGGGTAGTTGACTATCTCCCCTGCGACACGCCCTCGATTGCTGATGGCGCGGGAGATCGACCGCCACGACACCGACGCCGAACTCGACGAGGACCGTCGGTATGCCAGGCGATGAGGCCGACGTGTTGCAGTTGTCCGTTGAAGCCCAGATTGATCAGGGGCGGTCCCCGAACATGATCCGACTCTCTCCCCGGTCCGGACTCTGAACCTCCAACGATCAGTCCGAAGAACTGCGTCGCCGGGCCGAAACCGGGAAGAAACACCCGTTTCCCTCACGAAACCCGCCACATGGCCCTTATAAACCCGCAGTGGAACCACCCCGTTGTCAGACTGTCGTCAGACGCTCGATCGAGCCTACACACCCCGGGAATCGACCCATCCCCGCCCACAGCCAAACCCCGAAAAGCCCCGGACGGGAGCACGTCGACAGCGACCCACGCCCGGACCGGCGACGCCCCCGGGACCGCAATCGCACCGCGTCTCCGGTGGCAGAAAGTATTTATGCACCCATTAATCCGCGAGAAGCGCGCTACCGCCCGAAATCGGGTGTGTCAACGGTTGGCGCGCCTGACGCGTCACCACAAAGCATTTAATACAAGCGGCAGTTGTTATGACCGTACCCCTACCCATGGTGGCAGTACCGAGTATCCCAGGTCGAGTCCGGATGTCGGCGACGACGACGACGGCGGGTGAGGACGGCCGGACGGTCGAGACCGGGAGAAAGTGACTGACGCCGGAAGTACAACAACAACACAACACATGACAAGAGAAACTACATATCGCGAAAAGGGACGCGCAGTGTTCCTGGCAGCGATCATGGTCGTCTCCATGCTCGCCATCGGTGGCGCCGGCTTTGCCGGCTCCGCCGCGGCGGTCAATGACGACGTATTGGATGAGAAAGGTGCCGATTATCAACTGTCGCAAGTGGATGCCCTCGTTTGGCAGGGTCAGCAAGTCCTTATAGACGAAGAGGACTTCGAGAACCCAACTGCCGGGGAATACGAGATTCGTCAGGTCGATTCCGACAACGTTGGCAATCCCGGATCACTTGAAGAGCAATTTACTGTCGATGACGATGGTCATTATGTGATCGACACTGGTGATCTCGCCAGTGGAGAGTACGGGATTGCTGTTAGCACAAATCAGTGGGTCGAGATCGAAAGTGAAAGTGAAAGTGAGTCTTTCCTGTTTGAGATTGCCACTCAGCGCCTCGACGCTGACTTCGATGAGGAAGAAGTAGATAACGACGGTCCTGGTGCCATCACTGAAATCGAGTTCGACTCGAACCGTGGCACCTACAGTATCGTCGCGAGCGCTGACGGTGACCTCGACGAGGACGAATTATACGATATCTTTAACGAAGAAGGTGACTTCGACGATGTCGAATACACTGACGACGACGACGAGGTCCTGCTCGTTGATGTGACTGACGGCGTGTACGACCTCAACTTCACCAGTGTTGACGCTGGTGACTACGACTTCGACTTCGAAGTCGAAGACACCACGGCTGCTGATTCGGATTCGATCACTGTCGTTGAGGCCGATGAAGGCGAACTGGGCCTCGACGAGCAGATTATCACCGAAAACCAGGGTGACATTGCAAACATCACCGTCACCTTCGACGGCATTGCCGAGACCGGTACCGTCGTGATCGGCGATGAAGACGATGTCGGGTATCAGGCTAACATCTCCGTTGACTCCGACGGAGAGGACGAAATCCATCTCCACTTCAACACCTACACAGCTGGGATGGAAAGTGCAACTCAGGATGATGTAGTTACGGTTGATGGCGATGGTGACATCACCGACTTCGAGCAGACCGAACTGGACGGCTCCCCGATCCTTGATCAGGGTGACTATGACATCTCCGTGAAAGCGTACGACGGGGATGACTTGTCGGATGCCGCAGCTGAGACGCTGGAGAATCCGGACACTCTCGGGACGCTCGTGATCGAGGATCGCGAGACGCTCGACCAGACTATCTGGACGGCCTCCGAGAGCGTTGCCGGTGATCTCGAAGACATCGACGACCTCGAAGACGCAATTGACGACGGAGACGTGACAATGACGGACACTGTCGCTGAAGGTGACTCCGTCATTCACGAAATCCAGGCATCGGGTCTGTCCGGACTTCTCGCATCTGAGGACGACGACCTAGTCACGGCACTTGAGGCGCTTACTGATGAGGGCAATGAGGCTGGTGTCGGTGACGATGCCGCCCTGAACCTCCGTGTCCGCCAGACGGCAGACACGACGGATCCGAACGAACCGCGCAAGGTGCTGAACGTCCTTGACGCCAACACTGAGGTCATCGAGAGCGAGGACGGCGACACGCTGTTCCTCATCTATGACCTCGACCAGGCAGAGGCTCAGACTGGTGACACTGCTGAAGACGGTGAGGAGTACGACGCACGGTTCCGCGTGCAGGACGAGCGGCTCCTCGACATTGACGAGGACGACCGCGACGAACTTACCGCCACCGAACTCCGCAACCAGTACTACCAGGCTGTCTTCGCGGACTTCGCCGTTGAAGAGCGCGAGTTCGAATTCGACCAGGATCCGTACAACGTGACGGCTGACGAGGATCAGCTGATCGAGGGCACGTCTAACGTCGCCCCCGGTACGGAAGTGAACATCCGCGTGCGCTCGGCAAGCGGCACGTCCCCGTCGTTCATCAAGACGGCTGAGGAGGTCCGCGTCACCGCTGACGGCACCTGGTCGGCTGAATTCGACTTCAGCGACCAGAACGTCGGTGACGAGTACACGGTCACCGTCCGCCAGGCCGGGATTTCCCCGAACCCCTCGGTTGACGGCACGGTCGTCGAAGAAGACGTCGACCCGGCCTTCTTCGAGGTCTCTGACCTCGACGCACCGGCCGAGATCGACGTCGGTGACGAGGTGACCGTCTCCGCGACGATCACCAACACTGGCGACGAGGAAGCGACCCAGGAAGTCGAATGGCAGCTCGAAGGTGACGTCGTCGACAGCGAAGAGGTAACCCTCGACGCTGACGAGGACACCACCGTCGAGTTCACCGCGACGCCCGACCTCGACGCCGGTGACTACGAGCACGGCATCTACACCGACGACGACAGCCAGACGGCAACGCTGACTGTCGAAGCGGAAGACACGCCGACTCCGACCGAGGAACCCACGGAGGAGCCCACTGAGGAGCCTACCGAGGAGCCTACGGAGGAGCCTACGGAGGAGCCGACCGAGGAACCGACGCCGACTGAGGAAGAGGAGACGCCCGGATTCGGTGCCATCGCGGCACTGATCGCGCTCATCGCGGCCGGCATGCTGGCGTACCGTCGCCGGTAAGCTGTCCACGATGACGTGAGGTGAGCACACGCTCGCCTCGCTGGACGTCGACTCCAACTCGGATCACAACCACCGGCCCTCGCGGGCCGGCCCCCTTTTCATTCTTTCACGCTCGCCAGCGACGGCACTGGCGCGGTCGGGACACTGGGTCCGGATTCTTGGCGCCTGTTCCCAGATGATTGGGCGGCGCTCTCGGATCGTGAAAATCGTCACATGATTTAATTGATTTGAGTAATTCAGTCACACCTGGGCGAGCTGTTGCCATTTCCCCCCAACCCCCCGGATGCGAGGCACCTTATCGCCCACTTTTAAGGGACGAACCGCGGTAGTCTCGGTCGTGACTCCGACGAACGCGAACGCCAGCGAAGACGGCCCCGCTGCCGGGTTCGACTCGTGGGCCGCGCTCCAGAAGGCCACCGACGAGACGCGGGCGACCCTGATCGCCGACGTCGTCGGCCACCCGAAGGGGGCCCCAAGCGTTCCGGAACTCGACTACATGAATCCGAGCCTCGAGGCGGACGCCATCCGTCGCCATCTCGGGATCCTCCAGGACGTTGGCGTCCTCGAGGACCTCGTCGTCGAGCCCGGCAACCGCATCCGGGGCTACCCGTACAAGTTCTACCGGCTGACCGAGGAGGCCCGGGAACTGTTCGACCGGAACGACCTGTTCCCGGAGGCGGCGTGGCGACGCCAGTACGACCGGGTGCAACGCACGGGGGAGATCCGGGAACTGGAGGAGATGCCCCGGCCGGACTGATCGAGGACAGACGGACGCTGGAGGCGTCGCTCGCTGTCACTTTGTAGCAGTACATTCGTTCGAGTCGCCACGAGTGGGATTTTTGTATCCACCCCCATCGTATTCGTTCATGGCCCTCCGCCACTCGCTTCCGCCCTGGATCGCCCTCCTCGCGACCGTTCCCGTCGCGACCGCTGCCACTCCCGCACAAACCGCCACCCTTGCGCCCGCACAGACTGCCACCCTTGCGCCCGCACAAACCGCCACACCCGCACCCGCCCCGACCGCCGGAATCGCCGAACTCGCGGTGCTGGGGCTGGTCGTCTACGGCGCCTCCGTCGCGGTCTCGATCGTGATCGGCCTCCTCGTGCTCGCGGTCTCGGAGTTCGTCTACGCGGAGTCGTACGTCCGGGCGATCGAACAGCGGATCTCCGACCGGCCGATCCAGGCTGGCGCGCTCGGCTTCGCGTCGATCGTCGCCGGCGTCGCCGCGCTGTTCGTGCTTTTGGTGGTTCTCGCGGTGCTGCTCGCGGTCGGCCTCCCCGAACCCGTGGGGCTGCTCGCTGCGATCCCGCTGTTCGGCGGGCTGGCGTTCCTCTACGTGGGGGCGACGGTCGGGACGATCGTCGTCGGGGCGTTCCTGCTCCGGCGGGTCCGCGGCGCCCGGGCGAACCTCTGGCTCGCGCTCGTGGTGGGTGCGCTGGTCGTCAACCTCCCGCTTTTGAACTTCCTGCTCGCGTTTCTCGTGCTGTTTCTGGGCACCGGCGCGATGGTCGACCGGTGGTGGGCGAACCGACGCGGGGGCGACCCCACCGCCTCACCGTCGACTGTGGACGGGTGAGATCCTCCCGCCGGCCAGGTCATCCGGATGCAGTCACACAGAGGTATTCCAGCCCGCCGATGGCTTCGGGATCGATCACGAACGTCGATTCCGTCCCCAGAGGCTGTCGCTGCAGTTCGCCCACGTGTTCGCGCACCGTCTCGAGCGACGAGGCTTCGAGCACGAACGCACACGGGCTGTCCCCGATGGTGTCGAGACGCTCCGCGAGTGGCCCGCCGGCGGTCGGCTCCACGAGATGGACCGGGAGGTCCGGGACGGACGCGACGGAACCCGCGAACGGCCCCGTCGAAACGGAGCGGGAGGTGGGATCGGCGCCCTCGAACGCCGTCCGGAACGTCGACACCGACGTCTCGAGGTCCGCGACGGCGATCACCATGCTGTCGATCCCGACGAACCCGGCTTCCGCGGCGGAGGGTGTCGGCTGCACCCGCCGTTCGAGCGGTGTCTCGTCTTCGATCAGGAACGGCAACACCGAGCCGGGCTCTCCTTCGCCGAGAAACGCGAGTTTCCACCGGCAGAGCTGCCCGTCGGGCCGCTCGCGGCTGTAGTCGTCCGGCCCGTCGACCGGCACTCCAGCCGCTTCGAGTCGCGAGACGTCCCGGGCGATGTCCGCCGACCGGGCGGCCCACGCACACGGGCCCGCGTTCGACTCTATCGCATCGTTCCAGAGGAGGGCAGTTCCGACCTCGTCTTTCGCGATGAGTTCGATGTAGGTGGTGTCGTCGAACCCGACGATGGACATGTGTGTCGGCATCCCGTCGTGAGAGCCGCCGTAGTCCGGGTCGATGCCGACGCTCTCGAAGGCTGCCTCGAGTCGATCGAGATCCGAGCCGGCGATCGTCACGTGGTCGATCTGCACCTCGTCGCTGGCTGTATCCATAGCGTGTGATTCGTACGGGCGATATTGGGTATTTGGGAAGAGGTGCGCGCGGATGCCTACTCGTTATTTGCATTTCCGAACTCCCTCTTAGCGTCTCTAACTAATTCTGCAATACTTTTTAATAATATTAATACTGATTAACGTACAAGATACGCGGCGCGTATGCAGCACGCACGTTTCCACAGAGACTAGATACATTGTTTGGGGCGGCCAAAATAATCGTCTGACGCGGTACGACCGTGGACAGTTAACCGTCTGCAGTAGTCCTGTTGTCTTGGGCTCGCTGGTCGCTCGGATCGACGATAACCGCCTCTTGTCCACGTTCGACGGGAATCCGTTCGATCACGTTCCCGTCCTCGTCGGTTACGATAATGTAGTAGATAACATCGCGTTCGTCCTCACCCTCGATCGGTTCGAGATCGTCTTCCGTTACTGTCCCACTGATGAACGATCTAACTGCAGCATCGTCCCGTATTTCGACCGTACGCCCCGTATCGGCGTTGACGAAGACGTTGCGCGTCACGTCGGTGAAATCAGTTGGCGAGACCTTGATGTGCCACCACAGCTCGGCGTCGATCGTGACGGGAACTGGTTCGATAACGACGAAGTTCTGTCCCCAGTTCGTTCGTGAATCCGCCGACCGGGCAATGCCCATAGCGCGTTCCGGGCCGGTCAGCGTGTCGTCGCCGGTCCCGAAGAAGGTGTACTCGCCCGTCTCGGCATCCGCGAACCACACCTCGTCAAGCCCACGTGTGTCTGCCCCGTACGGCTCTAAGGCAGTCACATACGCCATCCGTTCACCCTCAAGATCGATGACGAACGGCTGGGCGTTGCCAGCTCCCGGGGGGAGCCGAGCCATTTCGACTTCCCCTTCGTGTGCACCGACCACGGGCAGTTGATTGATGATACCGTTTCGATAGCCCAGCGATCCCATCTCGGCACGCGTGACGGTTATCGGGTACAGCCGCTGGCCGTCGAGTATCGGGTGAGCCCGCGCTTCCTCGGGACTGAGATGTTCGATGTCTCCGTCGGGGTGGACCAGTGCTCCGCCATCCCAGGTCGGCGTCGTATGTGGGAGCGGTGTCAGGTGCCACTCGTGGCTCGTTTTCGGATAGTACATGTACGGTCGGCCGTCCTGGCTGAACTCGACGGCGTCGTCGTCGTACTTTGTGAGGTAGTCAGTTTTCTTGAGGTTCCAGTCTGCTGATCGCTGGAGAAACATCCCCTCGCCGTAGGTGAAATCCTCTTCGTAGACCAGTATCTGCCGGTCGTCCATGCGCGTCATATCCGTGACGAGTACACCGCGCTGGTTCTCGACGAGCATGTTTCGAAACCCGTCGGGCTGGATCGCATACGACCAAGCCAGTGCCCCGTCCTCCGTGCGAGCGATGTCACTCGTTCCGAGCCTGTGTTGGCGATACGAGACCGAACCCCGCGTCGTAATGTCTGCCACTTCTTGGGGAACAACCCGTGGATTCTCCGGGTTTGCCTGTGGGAAATCTTCTACTTCGGTCGCATCAGCCATCGTCTGTTGGGCTAGCGTCCGCTGTTCGAGCATTCCCGCTGGAACGCTGATAACTATCGACAGAACAGCTAGTACGACCACGATAATGACGAAAAATCTCATCTTCCGCCCCCGTGTGCCTTTGAGACTGAAGAGTACATCGAAGGGCGTCTCCGCATTCTCAAACACGTTCCCTGACGGAGGGTTCGTATTTGTCTCGACGTACGACGGTGGGACGAACCACAGAACGATAGCCGCCAGGACAGCTCCCCCACCGAACACCGCCATGCCAGGAGAGTACAGGATACTGTAGACGAGACCGTGCCACAGCGGTCGGGTGAGATACCCGACGAGCAAGACGATGCCGAGGCCAAGAGACCGCGTGACAACGTGGATTATCAGCGACCTGCCCCCGGTTCGGCTGACGGATGCGTCTGTTGGCCTATTGTCATCGCTCCGGGGGCCACCTCTGTCTGCCATTTAAAATACTATATCGTATTCGTATATAAACATCCTGCAGAACGGAGCTTCTGTATTCAGGACGAGAGTCCTGCTAGATTCCTGTATGTCGAAGCGACCGTGCGAGATACACAGCGCGAATCTGGCACTGACGGTAGCGAGATCGGAGGCTATTCGATTTGGTCGGTGTAGGGGGCTCACGAATCGCTCAGTACGGGACAAGCAGCCGATAAAAAGAACGGTCGGTACAGGTAGAGACGGAAAAGTAGACGTGAAATATAGTATAACAACGGGAAAGTTTTTGAATTTTCCCGTACGACATGATAGTACACCATGTCAAAATCGACGGACGAACGAGGGCGGATTTACCTCCCAAAAGACGTCCGAGAGAGGTTCGGTAACCAGTACCGCATCGTCGAACTCCCGAGTCATGTCGCTCTCTTTCCCGTCGACGAGGACCCGATAGCGGGGCTCCGAGCTGCCGTTGGCGATGCGTTCGTCGAGACAGAAGCCGCCGATCTGAAAACAGACGCGCGTGAGGCGATCTCTCGAGAGGTTCGAGAGGAAGCAGAAGCCCGGTCACAGGCCGGTGAGGAGTGATCTGTGTACGTCGAAACTGACTTTCTCACAGCGTTGGTAAAGGATGATGACTGGCTTCAGGAGGCCGCAATCCGCGCCCTCGATGAGCGCGATGACATTCACACATCGATACTTGCATATGCCGAGGTGCTGGTACTGTTCTACGACCGTGAGACTGCCGAGTATGAGATCGACGTACCACGGGCGGTCACCAACCTGCTCGAACTAGTTCCGATCGTACCGAAAGAACACGAGGACGCGGTTCTGGCCGCCGCAGCGTTCCTCGATGAGTACGAGCTCACACCATTTGACGCACTTCATGCCGGACTCGTCACAACCGGCGAGGAGTGTGTTCTTTCGACCGAGCAGGACTATGACACTGTCGGCCTCGACCGCACACCCTTGGAATCCGCATTTTCGGAGTGACTCTGTCAATACGCAGGCTCAACTGAACAGTTCTTTCACCGCCAGGGATCTCGAGAGCGGTGTCGCATCGTACGGGAACACGAAAGCTGAGGCGCTTCGGATGCTCGCGGAGGCGATCGAACTCCACGAGGGCGGTGGCGAACCCGTCACCAACGAGGACCTCGAGGAGTGGGACCTGGAGGATACGGAGCCCGGAGACGAGGACCTTCCCGAATTCATCAAGAAGCAAGGCGGATACCTCGGGGCTTGACCCCGAGGAGGAAGCCGACACTCCGTGACACAATCCACGTTTGATAGCCAGCGCGACTCCCCCATCTCTATTATATAGTTTTAAGTATCTCTAACCACATTTATGAAGTATGGGTGTTGTCCGAAACATCCAGATAAAGCTCGACGTTCCCGAGGACAAACACAGTGTTCTCGATGAGACGTTCGAGCAGTTCCGTCAAGCGGCCCAACACGTCGCTGACCACGGATGGAACGACAACCCCTACGAAATCACGGACACGAAGAATACACTCCACGACGAAACGTACTCTGACGTTCGTGATAAGCTCTCTCTGCAGTCCAGTCTTGTTCAGAGCGCCCGCAACCTTGCGGCCACAGCACTCGGCAACTGCAAAGACCGTATCATCGAAGACGGTGAAAAAGCCAGCAAGCCTGAGTTCAAAGGCACAGTTGTCGTCTACAACGGTCGAACCATTACGTACAACGACGACCACGTCTCTCTCGCAACGGTTGACGACCGCGTGACTGCCGAATACGTCACACCAGTCAACGAGGAAGGAACGCCGTTTGAGGACTACTGGACTGATGACTGGGAGAAAGGCGAAGCAACGCTCCACAAACGGGATGGCACGTACTACCTCCACGTCGCCGTGGAGAAAGAAGTCGCCCCTGATTCTAGCGACGAAACATCCGAGAACGGAGTGGTTCTCGGTGTCGATCTGAACGTGGATGGCTACCTCGCTGTCACCAGCACGGGAGCGTTCCTTGGAAACGCAGACTATCTCAACCACCGCCGCGACGAGTATGAACGTCGGCGCGGCAACCTGCAACAGACAGGCACTCGCTCGGCCCATCTCACCATCAAAAGCATCGGGTCACGGTTCGCTCGGTGGAGCGCCGACTACCTGCATCGTGTCTCAAAAGCCCTCGTGCGGGAGGCCATAGAGAACGACTGTACGGCGATTGCGTTCGAGAATCTGAAACAGATCCGCGAGCGGATCTCGAACGGATCAAAGTTCCAACAGTGGACGTTCCGTGAGCTCCAACGCCACGTCGAATACAAGGCCGAAGAGCATGGCATCGACGTGGATGACGTGAAGCCACAGTACACATCCCAGCGGTGCAGCCATTCGGAGTGTGGATTCACTCACGAGGACAACCGCGACGGTGACGAGTTTGAGTGTCTGAAATGTGGAAAAGAGCTGCATAGCGATTACAACGCTGCTCGGAACGTGGGGTGGCGTCTTATCCAGCATTGGCTCAAGTCTGGTGCTGGACGAGCCACGAGTCAACTGGCTCTCAAGTCAGGGACGGTGAACGCAAATGGCCGGTTTCGGCCTACTGCATTACGCAGTTAGAGCGGGAGTCCACTGACAAACCTCGGGGCTTGACCCCGAGGCAGTTGACGAAGTG
>NZ_JAVKGM010000009.1:0-126826 GCF_031432225.1 Halalkaliarchaeum sp. AArc-GB
TAAATTTATACTATAGCATCAATCGTGATGAGCCACGGGATCGACGGGACGGCCGAAACGGACGACTACGTGTTCGTCTGTCCGGCGTGTGCGGAATCGATCTCTCTCGACGAGCGGATGCTGGAAGCAGTTTTGAGCCACGGATGTGTGATCTGCGGTTCGAGCGTCACCAGGGACGCGTTCGAAACCGCGTGACGGTA
The DNA here is from genome assembly GCF_031432225.1 of Halalkaliarchaeum sp. AArc-GB. Lineage (NCBI taxonomy): Archaea > Methanobacteriati > Methanobacteriota > Halobacteria > Halobacteriales > Haloferacaceae > Halalkaliarchaeum > Halalkaliarchaeum sp. AArc-GB. The sequence goes on from NZ_JAVKGM010000009.1 coordinate 201, forward strand.
CCCGGCATCCGCGCTGTCGGGGGCGGGTACAAGCACAACAGGCAGGACAAAGCCACTTCACAACAGTGATTAGTCGGTGCAGCCGTACGTGTAGGTAACACACGATGGCTTTGGATCAACAGACGGAGATGGCTCCCGACGAGATCGAGGAGCTGCTCGGTCGCCACGAGACAGCCGTGCTGTCGCTGGCGAACGCGGACGAGCCGTACGCGATCCCGATATCGTACGGATACGACCCCGACTCGAACCGGTTTTACTTCCGTCTCGTCTCGACTCCGGAAAGCGAAAAACGGGCGTTCCTCACTTCGTCGCCGCGCGCTCGGATAGTCGTCTACGAGGAACTCGAACCGACGTACCGAAGCGTCGTCGCCGACGGCACCCTCGAGCGCATCGACCCCGACGAAATGAGCGTCGAACACGTCGTCCAGTACGGCGGCGCCAAGCGACCGCTGTTCGAGATCTGGGGGAAGTCGAAACGCGAGCTGGACATCCAGCTGTACCAGCTCGACATCGAATCGATCGGCGGTCGACGGATCGACCTGGAGGAGCGCGAAGACGATCCGGTCGGCGAGTGAGCAACCCGGAGAGAACCCGGCTCGGACCCCCAAGCTCAAATACGCCTGTGTCCAAGCCAGTACCGTTCTGATGTCTTCCGGAATCCGCGCAACCGTCGTGTTCTCCACCCCCGACGTCTGTCCGATCTCGCGGATCTCGGCTATCACGGACACGGTAATCGACAACGTCTCCGCGAGCGTCGCCTCCTGTTCCAGCTCCGACACCTCCTCGGTGCCCGATACCACCTCCGGCTCCGACACCGACCCCGGAGACGACGATTCGAACCCCGTTACCGGAAATCCGAACCGCGTCACCGGAAGCGTCACGGAGTTCGTCGTCGACACGGCGTCACCTCCGGAGGATCTCCCCGCAGAGCTGGTGTTTTCCTACGGTGACAAACATCTCTATCGGCTCGTCCACGACGGAACCGTCGGCTGTCCCTGTGAATGTCTCGGAGAGTTCGGCTGTCCCCCACACCGATACGTAGCCCGCCGCGGAACACTCGAGATCGTATTCCACGCTGCCGACTACGAACAGCTCCAGGCAGTTATCGGGGAGCTCCGCGAGCGGTTTCCCGGAACGGACATCCGGCGACTGGTCCGGTCACCGTCCGGGGACGAGAAAAGCGACACCGTCTTCGTCGACCGCGGCAAGCTCACCGACCGACAGCTCGAGGTACTCCGGATCGCCTACGAGAAGGGCTACTTCGACCGCCCACGGAGTACGAACGCGACAGAACTCGCCGCGGAACTCGGGATAAACCAGTCGACGTTCTCGGAGCATCTCGTGGCCGCCCAGACGAAACTCCTCGCGGACGTCTTCGAGGACGGTACTTGAACCTCCCCGGATAGCGTGGCTTGAGCTACCTGCCGTTTCGGATACTAAACACGGGTATGGATCCGACGTCACCGCAGCGCTTCCGACAAGGGTCTCGGGAGGATCCCCGCCATGAGACGTTCCAGGACGACGAGGTCATCCAGCGCGTGCTGGAGCCGCTCGACGATCCCGACTGTCTCGCGATCCTCGACGCGATCGACGAGGAGTCGCTTTCGGCCCGCGAGATCGCCGAGGTGTGTGACCTCCCGCTGTCGACGGCCTACCGGAAACTCGAACTGCTGGCCGACGCCGGGATCGTGTCTCAGGGCGTTCGACTCTCCACCTCGGGCAATCACACCTCCGAATACGAGCGTCTCGTCGACGACGTGAAACTCTCTGTCTCTCCGGACGGGTTCACCCTCCGGATCTCCCGGCGGGACGTCGACCATCGGTGACGGACTAGCCCCCTGGATTCCGGATCAGCTCTCCTCTCGAGGCCCTCCACGGACCATGATCACCGAGCTTTCGGCGGTCCGTCCGACACCTTCCGCGACCGATCCGACCAGCTTGCGCTTGATGAACGGCTCCTGACTCGCACCGAGAACTGTGAGATCGTGATGTTGCGTCTCGTCGGTGATCGCACCGGCGACGTGGTCGTGTTCGACGATCGCGGTCGTCACTTCGACGCCGAACGGTTCGAGCAGCGACTCGTAGTCGGCAAACAGCGCTGTCGTCTCCTCGCGGTCCGGGTCCGATGCGTCGGGGGAGTTGACGTGCAGCAGATGGACTCTCGCGCCGTGCTGTGTTGCGATCGCCCCGGCCAGTTCGACCGCGAGTTCCCCGTGTGGACCGCCGGCCGCCGGGACGAGGACCGATTCGATCTCCGCCGACGGGGCACGGATCCGTTTGACGAACACGTCGCAGGCCGCCTCCGCGAGGAGTCGGTCCAGGAAGCTCCCGAGCACGATGTCCCGTCGCCGTGGACGGCCGTGCCAGCCGGCGAACAGTCCGTCGGCGCCGTACTCCTCGACCGCGCCGACGATGCCGGTCGCGACGTCCCGGGCGTACCGGAGCCTGGTGTCGACCTCGACGCCTGCCTCCCTCGCCTGTTCAGCGGCGGAGGAGAGCAGTTGCCGCTCCGCGTCGTCTTCCGAGAGCACCGCACTGCCCTCGGACAACGGAATCTGTGCCGGCACCTCGACGACGTGAAGCACCACGATCCGCATCGAGCGCTCTCGGGCGATATCGATCGCCGTGTCCATGAGCCTGTCTCGCGTGTCGGGGTTCGATATCGGAACCAGGAGGATACCACCCTCCGAAAGCGTGGCCATGGACGACGCTTGAACGTGCGGAACCATCAAGCTACGTTCGATCCACTGTCTGCGCCGACGACCGCCGCGTCACTGCCTCACACGGCCGTTCGTCGGGAGTGTGCCGCTTCCGTCTCGTAACCCTTAAACAGCGCCCGGCAGAACGGATTCCCATGGTAACTCTCTACGACGTCCCGGCGGAGGACCTCATCGAGGAGGTCGCCGACCGGCTCGCAGATCGGATCGAGGAGCCGGCGTGGGCCGGCCTCGTCAAGGGCGGTGCTCACAACGAACTTCCCCCCGAACAGGACGACTTCTGGTACGTCCGGACGGCCAGCCTGCTCCGGAAGGTCGCGATGAACGGCCCGATCGGCGTCGAGCGGCTCGCCACCGAGTACGGCGGGAAAAAGCGCGGATCGAACCGATACAGCGTCGCGCCCGGCAGCCACGCCGGCGGCTCCCGGAAGCTCATCCGGGCGGCGCTCCAGACGCTCGAGGAGGAAGACCTCGTCGAGACCGCACAGGGCGAGGGACGACGCATCACCGACGAAGGGCGGGCGTTCCTCGACGACGCCGCCGCGGACGTCTTCGAATCGCTCGACCGGCCGGACCTCGAACGCTACGCCTGACCGATCGGTGAACCTCGCCGGACGGCCGGTTCCACCGGATTCGGGTCCGAAATCGTTTTCCTGCCGGCAACGGAACGAATAGGTATGAGTGGCAACCCCGACGACGAACGGCTCGAAGAGCTTCGAGAAGAGAAGCTCCAGGAGCTCCAGGATCGCGCCCAGGAGGGCGACGCCGCCGAGGCCCAGGACGCAGCACAGGAACGTGCAGACGCCCAGCAGGAAGCAGTGCTCCGGCAGTACCTCACTGACGGGGCTCGACAGCGGCTCAACGCCGTGGAGATGTCGAAGCCGCAGTTCGCGAAACAGGTGAAACAGCAGGTGGTCGCGCTGGCGCAAAGCGGCCGGCTCCAGGACCGCATCGACGAAGACCAGATGCGGGACCTGCTGAAGGAACTGCAGCCCGACTCGAAGAGCTTCGACATCCGACGCCGGTAGCCGATGGATCTCGCACTCCTGTACAGCGGCGGGAAGGACTCCTCGCTCGCCGCGCTCCTCGTGGATTCGTTTTACGACGTGCAGCTGGTCACGGCCCACTTCGACGTCACCGACGACTGGCAGCACGCCGAAACCGCCGCCGAGGCGATTGGCTTCCCGTTCGAGACGATCGTCCTCGAGACGGAAGTGGCCGAGGAGGCCATCGCTCGGATGCGCGAGGACGGCTATCCCCGTCGTGGGATCCAGTACGTCCACGAACGGGCGCTGGAGGCTGTCGCCGAGCGCGACGTCGACGCCGTCGCCGACGGCACCCGTCGGGATGACCGGGTGCCGACAGTATCGCGTGCACAGGCCCAGTCGCTCGAGGATCGTCACGACGTCGACTACATCGCGCCCCTCTCGGGGTTCGGTCGGCACGCGGTCGACCGCTTGGTCGAGGCGACGTTCGACGTCCAGACAGGCCCCAGCGAGGACGTCCCGAAAGCCGACTACGAGGGCGAGCTCCGACGGTTGCTCGCCGAGGAGCACGGCGCCGATGCCGTCGCCGAAGTGTTCCCGGATCACGACCAGACGTACGTGCACGGCTTCCGGGAGTGAGACCCCGCCGGGCAAAGAGAGCACCCGGTCTCGGTGCCGGCGACCGAGGAAAGCAGGTTTCAAGCCGCCGACCCACGAACCCCGGTGCATGTACGACCGCCTGAAAGGCTTTCGCGACTTCTATCCCGACGAGATGGGCGCTCGGCGGGAGGTGTTCGACACGCTCGAGGAGGAGGCAAGGCAGTACGGTTTCCGCGAGGTTGGAACGCCCGCCCTCGAGCGAACCCAGATGTACGTCGACAAGTCCGGCGAGGAGATCGTCGAGGAACTGTACGCGTTCGAGGACAAGGGCGGCCGCGACGTGGCGCTCACGCCCGAACTGACGCCGACGGTCGCCCGCATGGTCGTCGCGAAGGGACAGGAGCTGTCCAAGCCGATCAAGTGGTTCTCCACGCGGCCGTTCTGGCGGTACGAGCAGGTCCAGCAGGGCCGGTTCCGGGAGTTCTACCAGACCAACGTGGACATCTTCGGCTCCTCGGATCCCCGGGCGGACGCAGAGATCCTCGCGTACGCCGCCGACGCCTTGACCGCGCTCGGCCTGACCGGCGAGGATTTCGAGTTCCGCGTCTCCCACCGGGACATCCTCGGTGGGCTGGTTCGCGAACTGGCCGCGGATCCGGACGGCGTCGACACCCGGGCGGCGATCCGCGCGGTCGACAAGCGCGCGAAAGTCGAGCAGGCGGAGTATCTCGGCCTCCTCGTCGACGCCGGACTCGCCGAGTCGACCGCCCGCGAGTTCGACGATCTGATCGCCGACGGGGACCTCGATGCGGTCGCCGCGGCCGGCGGCGAGAAAGTGGCGGCGGCGGTGGAGAATCTGCAGGACGTACTCGCGGCGGTCGAGGACCTCGGCGCCCGGGAGTACTGTGAAATCTCGCTTACGACCGCCCGTGGACTGGACTACTACACCGGCGTCGTCTTCGAGTGTTTCGACTCGACGGGCGACATCTCTCGGGCGGTGTTCGGCGGCGGCCGATACGACGATCTCATCGAGTCGTTCGGCGGCCAGCCCACGCCGGCGGTGGGCGTGGCGCCGGGACACGCCCCCCTGCAGCTGCTGTGTGAGCGCGCCGGTGTCTGGCCCGAAGAGGCTCCTTCGACGGACTACTACGTCCTCCAGGTGGGCGACACCCAATCCGAGGCGGCCCAGATCACCCGCGAGCTCCGGTCGCTGGGTCACGTCGTCGAGACCGACGTCGCGGGGCGGAGTTTCGGCGCGCAACTGGAGTACGCCGACTCCATCAACGCCGAGACGGTCGTCATCGTCGGCGAGCAGGACCTCGCGGACGACGCGGTGACGATCAAGGACATGGAACGCGGCGACCAGACGCAGGTTCCCCTCGACGACTTCCCGCCCGAATCCGGGCGACCGACCTACGAGGACTACGAGTAGACGGCGACCCGCGAGGGGTACCAGTCACCAATGCGCGCGTTCCGGATCGCCTACGACGGCCGACCGTTTCACGGATTCCAGCGCCAGCCGAACGTCCCCACTGTCGAGGACGTCCTCTTCGACGCCCTCCGGGCGTTGTCCGTCCTCGCCGCCGACGCCGACAAGCCGCCCGGATACGCGGCCGCGGGAAGGACGGACGCCGGCGTCTCCGCCGTCGCACAGACCGTCGCCTTCGAGGCCCCGGGCTGGCTGACTCCACGGGCGCTCAACAGCGAACTCCCGGGGAGCGTCCGGGCCTGGGCGGCCGCCGACGTCGGCGACGACTTTCACGCCACCCACGACGCCAACTCGCGGTCGTACCGGTACTTCCTGTACGCGCCGACCGGGGGAGCCGACGCGATCGACCCGGACGCGATCGACCCGGACACGACCGGCTTCGACGACGGCCGCGCCCGGCGAGCGCTCTCCCGGCTCACGGGCCGGCACGATTTTTGCAATCTCACGCCCGACGACGACGGGACCGAGCGCGACCTCCGGCTGTCCGGCACTCGTGCGGGCCGGTTTTTTCTCATCGACGCGACGGCCGGCGGGTTTCCCCGCGAGTTCGTGCGCCGGCTGGCCACACTCGTTCGGTCAGTCGCGACGGGGGCGTCGTCGTTCGAACGGATCGACCGGGTGCTGGGGAGCGAATCGCTCTCGGGGCCCGACGGGATCGGCCCGGCGCCGCCGGAGCCGCTGCTGCTCCGAACGGTCGAGTATCAGGACGTCGAGTTCCAGGTCGACCCGGAGGCGGCCGACCGGACGCGGAAAGCCTTCATCGAGCGGAAGCGGCAGGGGGCAGTGCTGGATCGGGTCGCCGGCGAGGTGGTCGATCGGGTGCGCGAGTGACGTCACCCTGACGTTTTTCCCGAATGACTGACGACTCAATTGGTACATAAGGGGCCACTAACTGCGACCGATAGACCTTATAAATGGCGCGCGCTGGCGGGACGTTCGTGTCCCGCCAGCCAGCGCGCGAGGGATGAGCGAGCGCAGCGAGCGAATCGGTTGGGGAGGTGTGAGGGGAGGCGGTGTGCGGTGGGAGGCGGTGTGAACTTGGAGGCCAGGCGGTGAGAAAAGAGAGGATTCGGACGCATTCGATCGCGTCGACTCGCGGACGACCCGGGGACGACTCGAAGCGGACGGAACCCGGGTTCCTCGATCCTTTGGCCCCGTCTCGGTTCGTTTATGTGACCGCCGGACTACCATCGAGTATGAGCGAGGGCGAGGCCGCGCCGGGCCGGGAGATCTGGATCGAGAAGTACCGGCCACAGACGCTGTCGGAGATTCACGGTCAGGAAGAGATTGTCGAGCGGCTAAAGAGCTATATCGAGGAGGACGACGTACCGCACATGCTTTTTTCAGGTCCTGCGGGCGTCGGGAAGTGTGTTACCGGCGAGACGCCGGTGGTGACTGGAGATGGCGTTCGACGTATCGAGGACGTCGTCGGCGACGTAGACGACGGAGGTGACGGCTTCGACGAACCCGACGAGGGCACGACAGTCGCGACAATGACCGACCGCAACGAGTTCGAGTACGTCGAACCCTCACACGTGTTCGCGCAGGACGTCGACGAACTCGTCCGGGTCCGGACGCGCGACGGCGGCGAGTTCCGCGTGACGCCCGAGCACCGATTTCGCGTCCTGAACCACCACGGGTTCGAGTGGGTTCCGGCCGCCGAACTGTCGCCGGACGACAGGATTGCCCGCCCACTGTCGCTGCCGACGCCCGAGGGTGACGGGGAGATCCAGTGGCACGAGGAGATGGACCTGGATCGGATCGAAGTCACACTTTCCGCCTCGGATGCGGATCGGTACGACTTTCCCGAGACGGTGTCACTCGCGGAGCTTCACGCCGCAGACGTCGATTCCGGCGAGTGGCTGCCGGCAGTCGAGCAGATCGAGTACGTCAACGTCCGCGGTCACCGCTCCCGACCGATCGTCCCGCCGACCGAAATCACACCAGAACTTGCACGTTTCGTCGCTCTCGCCATCAGCGAGGCGAATATCGACGGTGGGAAGATCAAGTTCTACAACACGGACGAGGAACTGCTGTCCGCGTTCGAGGCCACTGCGCGGGACCTCTTCGAGGTGGAGACGACGCGGGGCGTCCAGAAGGGGGTGCCGTACGTCCGGATCGGCTCCCGCACGCTCACCCACTTCCTCGAATCGACCTTCGACGTCTTCGCGCGAGCCGCCGGCGACTCCGGAATCGGCTCGGCGATCCTCGCGGCGGACGACGCCTCTCGGGCCGCGTTCCTGCGAGCGATGTTCGACGCCGAGGCACACGTCGACAAACAGGGCGGAATCGAACTCACACAGCGTATCCCTGAACATATCACCCTCGTGTCGTATCTGCTCTCGACGTTCGGAATCCCGTCGCGGCGAAAGCGGGTGCGGAAATCCGCGACGAACGGGTCCGGAGACGAACGGACGTACCACACGCTGTATATCTCGGGAGCGTCGGCGCTATCGACGTTCCGCGATCGCGTCGGCTTCACGGTCGAAGAGAAGGCGGCGCGGCTGGCCGAGCATGCGGAAAAGAAGTCGAATCCGAACTACGACACCATCCCTGCACAGACCGTTCTTCGTGAACTCTGCCGTCGATTGGACATCCCGGTGACTGACCACTTGCCGAAGACGCTGAATCCCGACTCGCCCGGACGGGAACGATACTGTGAGGTGCTCGACGACGTGGTCGACGAGGCCACAACCCGTGTGGAGAACGTCCAGCGGGCCCTGGAACGGCTCGACGACCTCGAGCCCGAACTCGCCGCGACCGCAGGGGTTCCGGCGAGGTGGATCGACGCCCGATCGGAACTCGAACCGATCGACGTGAGAAACGAACTCTCCGAGGCCGTCGGTGTGCGTCAGGATCGTCTCCTCGAATACGCGGACGGACGCCGGACGCCGTACGCGAGTCGTTCGCTTGCGGTGCTTGCGGAAATCGATCGATCGGTGGAGGGCGCCAAATTGGATCACGTCCAGGCGGAGCTTCGGGAATGCGTCGATCTGATCGGCGCCGAGTACGGCGAAATTGCCGACGGGCTGCCGTTCGGGGCGTCCGAGCTCACGAACCTGCTCCGTTCGGAGGATCACCAGATCGAGTCGCTGACGCGGTTCGAAACGGTGGCCGAACGGCTCCGGGAAATCGCCGCCGACCGCATCTCGCTGGAAACGATCGAACTGATCGACCGGTCGGCACGGATCGGGAACGCGGAACTGTACTACGACCGGATCGACTCGGTCGAACGAGTGGAGGCAGAAGAGCGAGTCTACGACCTCACCGTCCCAGCGACGCGAAATTACGTCGCCGGCGACGTACCGACCGTCGTGCACAACACGACAGCAGCCACTTCAATAGCCCGCGAAATCTACGGTGACGACTGGCGGGGGAACTTCCTCGAACTCAACGCCTCCGACGAGCGCGGCATCGACGTAGTCCGGGATCGGATCAAGAACTTCGCGCGCTCGTCGTTCGGTGGATACGACCACAGACTGATATTCCTCGACGAGGCAGACTCGTTGTGCGTACCGCCAGGCACTGAAGTATTAACCGGCTATCCGTCGAGCCCAGAAGTAAAGCCGATAGAAGAGGTGAGTGTCGACAGCGAGCCGATTCCGTCCGTCGATTTCGAGACGAACGAGATACAATCTGACAAAGGTAAACTCGTAGATTCCGGTGTCGCAGATTTCTTCGAAATCGAACTGGAGGATGGGCGGACGATACTTGCGAGTTTGAGCCATCCGTTCTTCGTGGTCGACGAGGACGGAAGGCTGGTCGAAAAAGAATTACGTGAGTTGTCACCAGGTGACGAGATCGCGGATTTCAAAGACGACATCGGCGTGTCACGGTGTGACGTCTGCGGAACCTGGACTGCAGGCCGGTTCTGTTCCCTCGACTGCAAGAACGAGGGGCACAGTCGCGAGATGAGTGGAGAGAAGAATCCCATGTATGGGACAACCTGGTCGGACGAACGTCGAAAAATAATCGTCGAGAAGTTATCAGACGGTCGGTTTGCAGGCGAAAACAATCCGAACTACGGAGGAGAATTCCACGGTGTCCACGTCCTCGATATGGACGAGGAGACGGTCGAACGATTCCGCGAAACGATCAGCGAAATGCGATCCGGAACCCCGTGGGAGGAATGGGTCGTTGACGCCGATCCCGATAAAGTAAAAGAAAATATCGGGGAGGCCTCGGCCGAATGGTGGGAAAATCTCGATGACGACGAAAGGGAGGCAGTCATTCAAAAGAGCGTCGAAAATTGTGACTATCCCGTCTGTGACATCAGCGGTGACAACAATCCAATGCGCGATCCCGAGATTGCACAGAAGGTTTCGGAAGCGCTGAAGGGCCACGAGCCGACAGGAGGCAACATCAGACACAGTGAGGAACTCGGTCACTTGGTCCGGTCCGACTGGGAGTACGAAGTGGGGAAAGCGTTACAGGACGCTGGTATCGAATACGAGTACGAACCGGCGTTCGAACTGTCCGAGTCGGTCTATCATCCGGACTTCTTGATCGACGATACGGTAATCGAGGTCAAAGGAGTTGCCGCACTATGGGGGCAGACGGAGAAAGTAGAAGAGTTCCTAGAAACATACGGTGACGAATACACGTTCGTCGTTGTGGGCGATGGCGATCTTCCCCACCACGAACACTACGAGCGAGAAGAATTCGAGCCAACGCTCGTCACCGATGGTGGTCTACGGGGAGTTCAAACAGTAGGTGTCAGTCGGATCGAATACAGCCACCGTGGAAAAGCCTACAACATCAGTATGGAGAGGACACCGAACTTCATGCTGGCTAACGGAGTGTTGACCCACAATACCTCGGACGCCCAGTCAGCGCTCCGCCGGACGATGGAGCAGTTCTCGGACAACACCCGATTCATTCTCTCGTGTAACTACTCCTCGAAGATCATCGACCCGATCCAGTCGCGGTGTGCGGTGTTCCGCTTTTCGCCCCTCTCGGACGAGGCGATCGCGGCGCAGGTGAGAGAGATTGCCGACGCCGAAGAGATCGAGATCACAGCCGACGGGGTCGACGCCCTGGTGTACGCCGCAGACGGCGACATGCGACGGGCCATAAACTCCCTGCAGGCGGCCGCCACCACCGGCGACGTCGTCGACGAGCAGGCGGTGTACGCGATCACCGCTACCGCCCGACCCGAAGTGATCGAGTCGATGGTGACCGACGCGCTGGCCGGCGACTTCACGAAAGCCCGGGCGACCCTGGACACGCTGCTCACCGAGACCGGGATGGCCGGCGGCGACGTGATCGATCAGCTCCACCGGTCGGTCTGGGAGTTCGACCTCTCTGATCGCGAGACCGTTCGGCTGATGGAACGCATCGGCGAGACGGACTATCGCATCGCCGAAGGGGCGAACGAGAAGGTCCAGCTGGAGTCGCTGCTGGCGTCGCTGGCACTGCACGCAGACGATGAGCGGTAAGTAAAGGGAGCCGAGACAAGACCGATGTTGACGATCCTCTCCGACACCCACAGGACGGACGGGCACGGGCTCCGTGACCGGACGCTTGCGGCGGTCCGGGAGGCGGAACTCGTGATCCACGCCGGGGACTTCAACCGGGGGCCGGTGCTGGACGCGTTCGAGCGCGAGGCGACCGACCTCCGGGGGGTGTACGGCAACACCGACGACGCCGCGATCAGGGAACGCCTGCCGGCCGAACGGACAGTCGAGTACGCCGGGATCCGGTTTGCAGTCACCCACACCCGTCGGGGAGGCGAGACTGCACTCGCGCTGTTCGGGCGGGAACGCGACGCCGACGTCGTCGTCTTCGGGCACACTCACCGGCCGACGTTCGACGCCGGCGGGCCGGTGTATCTGTTAAATCCCGGGAGCCACGCCCAGCCGCGGGGGAACCGGGCGGCCCACGCCGAACTCGAGGTGACCTGTAACGGGCTTTCGGGCCGGCTGGTGACGCCGGACGGCGAGGTTCTCGAGCGGTTCCTCGTCGAGCCGACGCGATAACGCCGGGCACTCCAGGTTCCGCTCAGGTCGAGACGACGACCGTGTCTCCGATCCGACCCCCGAGACGCTGGTCCGTGTCGGAAAGCAAGATGACCGCAACGGCCCGCCGACCGACGCCCCGATAAACTAGTTCGTCAATCCTGGGTCGAACCGGATCAGTGCGACCGCCGAACGTGGACGGCGAGCGCCGCGATCAGGAGTGCAAAGACAGCCACGATTGGACCGAATCCGGGGATATCGGTGGAGGTTGCGTCTCGGTCGGCAGCGACCTCATCGTCCCCGTCTCCGACAGCGAGCGTGCCGGCGTCGGTTCCCTCCAGCGTGAGCGTTCCGCCGCGAGTCGGTGTAAACGTGAATTCGACGGTCGTGGTCTCACCGGCGTCGAGCGACACGTCCCATTCTTCGACGGGGTTGCCGTCCGCTTCGAGAACGAGGGTACGCGTGGCCGGTAGATCACCCGGGTTCCGGGCTGTCACATGCAGTTCGGTTTCGTGACCGGCCCGAACCCAGTCGGCCGGAACGTCCGCGTCGAGGACCTCGACGGTCCCGGGTTCGAGCGCGACAACGGTGACGGGAGACAGTTCGGGGAGTCTCACGCGGTGGACATCCTCGGTGTTCCCGGACTCCACGACGTCGTGTGCGACCCCATCGGCTGTCCACTCCCCGTCGGCGTAGCGCAGTACCGCGACGTTCTCGGGGGTGAGTCCGTCCGGGATCGCAGTCCGATCCAGTTCGAACCGCAGCGTCGCGTCGGTGGTTGCGTTCGCGTCGAGATCCGTGTCGAGATCGACGTACGCGAGAACATCGCCGCGGGGGACTGCAGGCCGGTCACCAGGATCGACCACTGGCTGTGACACAGTCACCGCGAACGCTTCCCGATCGCCGGCAGGATCGATTTCGAGGGAGGACAGCGACAGCGACGGCTGCACCGTCTCCGGTCCGGCCAGGTCGACCGGGACAACGACGCTGTCGTCGGTCGCGTTTTCGATCCGGACCGTGACTGCGTCGCTCGTCTCGGTCCGATTGATCGTCGGCTCGACATCGATCGGCTCCTCGTCACCTTCGTCCGTCGGTTCGGAGGACTCCGGTTCGTCCCCCTGGGGATCGTCGGAGGGACCCGGTTCGTCCCCCTGGGGATCGTCGGACGGCGGATCCGGAGTGGTTATCGGGGTGGTAGATACCGGGCCCGACGGCGATCCAGAACTCGACTCCTCGACGGTCACCACACCGACGTCAATGCTTTCGACCGAGAGATTGTATTCACCCGGTTCGTCGAACGTTCGGGTGAACGTCTCCGTTTCGGTCGCGTTAGAGTCGACAGTGACGTTCGAACTCTCGACAGTCTCGTCGTCCACCTGGAGCCGCACTGTCGTCGTCCCCGCTACCTCTCCGACGTTCTCGATGTCGGCAGTGACCTGGACCGATTCGCCTTCCTCGATCGACTCGGAGTCGAGTGACGCGTTGACGACCGAAATATCGGCGGGTTCGAGCACGTCGAGGAATCCAGCCGAGGCGTCGTTCACCGCGATCTCGTGTCCGTCCTCGTCTGCGTCCCCGGGCGTGTACGTGAAGGTGATCGTTTCTGTTTCGTGTCCTCCGAGAGAGACGGTCGTGCTGTTCTCGATCTCCCCGTCGACCACCAGTTCTGCGCGGAGATCACCCTCCCGATCCCCGTCGTTCTCGACCGTCGCACTCACGGTTACCGACTCGCCTTCGACGACGGCATGGGGTTCGAGACTCGCGTTCGTGACGGTCAGGTTCGCCGGCGTTTCCACCGTGACAGTTCCGGCGTTGACGCTGTTTACCGAGACGTCATACTCGCCGGGGTCGTCAAACTGTTCGAGAAACGAAACGGTCTTCGAGGCGCCCCCGGTGACTGTGACTGTTCGGGATTTACTGATGTTTCCGTCGACCTCGAGGTCGACGACCATGTCACCGTCCCGGTCGCCGTGGTTTGCGATCTCGGCTGTCACCTCGGTCGAGCTACCCACCAGAATCGCGTCAGTGTCCACGTTCGCGTCCGTCAGCTCCAGATCCGCCGGCGTCTTGACGGAAAGGGTGCCTGCGTGTTCGTCGTTCACTGTGATGGCGTACTCTCCGGCCTCCTCCGGGAGGAAGTCGAACGTGACAATCTCTTCTTCGCCGGGGTTGACTGACACGTTCGCGTCGTCCTCGACGGTCTCGTTGACGAATAGTTCCAGTTCGAGAGAGCCGGGAGCGTCGCCGTCGTTTTCGACCGTCGCACTCACGGTTACCGATTCGCCCTCGGTGATCGTCGATTCCGAGAGCGTCGCCCGAGTCACGGAAAGGTCGGGTTCAGGTTCCGGCTGCACCGTGAGTTGGCCTGCAGACTGCCCGCTGACGGCAATCGCGTATTCGCCTGCCTCATCGAATTGCTGACTAAAGGAAACCGTTTCGACACCACCACCGTCGACGGTGACGTCCGCAGTATCTTCCATCTCGCCATCGATCTGGAGTTCGGCAGTGAAGCTGCCTTCCGCCTCGCCGTCGTTCGCTATCTCGGCGGTTACCTCAACGGTCTCCCCTTCAAATATTTCATCAGCAGACAACTCCACGTCGTCCACCTCGAACTCTGCAGTCGCGGCCTTGACTTCGAGCGTGTCCCCGGATTCCCCGCTGACGGCAATCTCGTATGCTCCCGGTTCGTCGAACTGTCGAGTGAACGTAACAGCTTCAGTTGTGTCGGGTGCGACTGTGACCTCTTTCTCGTCGACAGTCTCCCCATCTATCTGGAGCTCGGCTGTGAAGCTGCCTTCCGCCTCGCCGTCGTTCTCGAGTTCGACCGTTACCTCGACGGTTTCCCCCTCGAGTATCTCGTCTTCCGACAACTCCACGTCGTCCACTTCGATGTCGGCCGGTTCGAGCACGACGAGTGTCCCGGCTGACTCGCCGCTGACGGCGATCTCGTAGTCGTCTGCCTCGTTGGCAGTCCAGCTGAACGTAACCTCTTTACTCTCGCCTGGCCCGACGGTGACGTCCTCTCTCTCCACTACATCCCCGTCAATCTGGAGTTCGGCTGTAAACGTCCCTGCCCGATCACCGACGTTCTCGACCGTCGCACTCACGGTTACCGACTCTCCCTCGATGATCGTCGATTCGGAGAGCGTCGCGTCCGTCACCTCGAATTCGGCGTCGTTCACTGCGGCGTTGGCTCCGGCAACGAAGGCGACGCCCCCGGCTGCGAGGCTCGATGCGAGTACCATCGCACAGATCCAGAAGAGGAAACCCTTGCTGCCGTACATGGCGGTGTAGCTCTCCCGAGAAGCCATTGTAATGAATCTGCAAATCCAGTTAAGCCGGGTGCAAAACCCGATTAAGCTGAATGTAGTTCACTCACCGTCTCGAACGAAAACCCCTATAACGGTCCGCGTGCTTCGTTCCCCCATGGCATCCGAACCCGCCACCGACGTGCCCGCTCGCGAAGCGCCAGCCGACGGGTTCGGCTTTGTTTTCGCCTGATCGGCCGGCGGATCCGCCCCCGCGGTCGGGGCGGTGAAACCGGTCGGCGCGGTCGCCCGACGAGCGCGGCCCAGGCACGCCGGGTTCCCATGGAACCCGCTCGGAGATTCGGAACGGATAACTGACGATACCGACACGACACACACGACACGAATGCAACTCCCGGAACGACAGCTCGCCGTCTTGGAGGCGGCGAGCGCGACAGACGAACGAAGCATCGACGCGCTAAGCGAGGAGACGGGGCTGAAACCCGAGACGGTCACCGGTGCGGCGTTCGAACTCGAGGAGACCGGACTGCTCGAGGTCGTCGAACGAACTGACGAACGGATCACGCTCACCGAGGAGGGGGCCGACTACGTCGAGACTGGCCTCCCGGAAGTTCGGCTCTACCGAGCCGCCGTCGGCGCCGGCGGGGCCGACGAACCGGTGTCGATGGGACAGGCCATCAGCGAAAGCGGGCTCGAGGGCGGAGCAGTCGACATCGCGCTGGCCAACTACGCCCGGAAGGGATACGGCACGGTCGAAAACGGCCAGATCAGCGCCGATCCCGACGCCGATCCCGACGCCGACAGGGAGGCTGCAGCGCTCGCGACGCTCGCCGAGTCGGGTGACGAGGCCAGCGTCGACGTCGACGTCGATTCCGCAGTACTCGATCGACTCGAGGAACGAAACCTGATCGACCGGCTCGAGCACACCGTCCGGACGGTCACGCTCACCGAGGAGGGCGTCACCGCCATGATGGAGGGGATCGAGGCCGCCGAGACGATCGACCGACTCACCCCCGAGATGCTCTCGAGCGGGGAGTGGCGCGACGTCGAGTTCGCCGAGTACAACGTCGAAGCCGACGCCCCGGAGATCACCGGCGGGCGCAAACACGTCCTCCGGCGCACCGCCGAACGCGTGAAGGAAACCCTCGTGGGGATGGGCTTTCAGGAGATGGAAGGCCCCCACGCCGACGCCGAGTTCTGGATCAACGACTGCCTGTTCATGCCCCAGGACCACCCCGCCCGGACGCACTGGGACCAGTTCGCGCTGGACGTGCCCCCGATCCAGGAACTGCCCGAAGAACTGGTCGCTGACGTGAAGGCGGCCCACCTCGAGGGCGTCGACGAGGACGGCGACGGCTACCATTCACCCTGGACCGAGGAGGTGGCCCGCGAGGTCGACCTCCGGGGACACACCACGTCGCTTTCGATGCGGTATCTCTCCGGGTACGCCGACGCCACCTTCGGCGGCGAGAGGGAACCGCAGCGCGTCGATTTCGAACCGCCACAGCGGTACTTCTCCGTCGAGAAGGTGTACCGCAACGACACTCTCGATGCGACACATCTGCTGGAGTTCTTCCAGATCGAAGGCTGGGTGATGGCCGAGGACCTCTCGGTGCGGGATCTGATGGGCACCTTCGAGGAGTTCTACCGCCAGTTCGGCATCACCGACATCCAGTTCAAGCCCCACTACAACCCCTACACGGAGCCGTCCTTCGAGCTGTTCGGTCGACACCCCGTCACCGACGAACTGATCGAGATCGGCAACAGCGGGATGTTCCGCCGGGAGGTGCTCGAACCGCTGGGCGTCGACTGCGACGTGATGGCTTGGGGGCTCGCCTTAGAGCGGCTCGCGATGCTCACCACCGGCGCCGAGGACATCCGCGACCTCCACGGGACCCTGACTGACGTCGAGTTCCTCCGGAACGCGGAGGTGAGCTACTGATGCCCGTCGTCGACGTCGACCCAGACGAGCTGCGGACGCTCACCGGCCAGGCCGAGAAGAGTGACGACGAACTGAAGCGGGACCTGTTCGATCTCGGACTGGAATTCGAAGGCGAGACCGAGGATGGAGCGTTCCAGCTGGAGTTCGCGCCGGACCGTCTCGACCGGCTCTCTGTCGAGGGCGTCGCCCGATCCTTGCGGTACCAGTACGGCGACGACCGGGGCGTCCACGTTCCCGACACGAACGACGCCGACTGGACGATCGAGGTCGAGGCGTCGACTCCGGACCAGCGCCCGTACGTCACGGGAGCGATCGTCCGGGGAATCGACCTCGACGACGACGCGCTGGACTCGCTGATCCAGCTCCAGGAGAAGCTCCACGCCACGATGGGCCGCAAGCGGGCGAAGGGCGCGATCGGGATCCACGACCTGGCGATGTTGAAGGGGCGGGCCACCGTCGAGGGCGCGAACAACTCGATCACGTATCGGGGCGTCGACCCCGACGGCGACACGTTCGTCCCGTTGGATTTCGACGCCGAGGTGACCCCGGGCGAGGTGCTCGAGGAGCACCCGACCGGTCGGGAGTACGCCGACCTGGTGGCCGACTACGACCGGATGCCCGCCATCTACGACGAGATCGGGCTGTTCTCGTTCCCGCCGGTGATCAACGGCCGCCGGACCGAGGTGTCGACCAGCTCCCGGGAGCTGTTCGTCGAGATGACCGGCACAGACCAGTGGACGATCGATCACATGCTCAACATCGTCTGCTATGCGCTGTCGGCGCGGGGGGCAACGATCGAGGACGTCGAGGTTCGGTATTCCGAGGACGCTCCCGACGACGCCGTCTCCACAGAGGGGAGAACCCTCCGTCGCCCGGACTTCAGCGTCGACACGAAGTCGGTCAGCCACGACCGCATCGAGACGGTGCTGGGGGTCGAGTTCGAGCCCGAAGAGGTGGTCGACCTCTTCGAGCGCTCCGGCCTCGATGCGACCTACACCCTCGGCGAGTCGGTCACCTACGAGGTGGAGATTCCGCCCTACCGTGTCGACGTGCTCCACCCGCTGGACCTCGTCGACGACGTGGGCCGGGCGTACGGGTTCAACGATCTGGAGCCGCGGTACCCCGACGTCGCGACCGTCGGTGGGCGACACGACCGCGCCCGGCTCGAGGACGCCGTCCGGACGCAGCTTGTCGGACTCGGCTTCGAGGACATGCTGAACTTCCATATGATCTCCGGGGAGGAGAACCACGACCGGATGCGGATCGAACCCGGCATGGGAGCTGACAGCGACGACGGAACCGGCGCGCCGGTGTTCGGTGCCGGCGAACCCGCCACCATCACCGAGCCGTACAGCGAGGATTACACCCAGCTGCGGACCTGGGCGCTCCCGTCGCTCGTGATGGTGCTGGAGAACAACACCCACCGATCGTATCCCCAGGACCTCGCGGAGGTCGGCTTCGTCGCCGAGTACGACGAGCGTGAAAACACCTCCGTGGCCGAAAGCCACCACGTCGCCGGCGTGCTCGCGCGCCACGACGCCACCTACGAGGACGCGAAGAGCCGCCTCGCGGCGATCGCCCGCGATTTCGGCGTCGATCTGGAGACCCCCCCGACCGAACATCCGACGTTCCTCCCCGGACGGGCGGCGTCTGTCGTGATCGACGGCGAGAGTGTGGGCGTGATCGGCGAACTACACCCGGAGGTGCTGGTCGAACACGATCTCGAACTCCCGGTTGCCGCCTTCGAGTTCGAACTCGACGCACTACGATAGGACCGCACTCGGGCAATCACTCGAGCCGCACCGCGGTGCCGTACGCGAGGATCTCCGCCCCCGTGTCGGCGATGCCGGAGGTCGTGAACCGGACGTTGACGACCGCGTCGGCGCCGAGCTCCTCGGCTTCCTGTTGCATCCGCGAGAGCGCCTCCTCGCGGGCGTCGGTCAAAAGTTCGGTGTAGCCTTTCATCTCTCCGCCGGCGATGTTGCGGAGACTCTGGGTGAAATCGCGGCCGACGTTCCTGGCACGGACTGTGTTACCTCGGACGACTCCGAGCGTTTCGGCGACGTCCCTGCCTGCAATCGAATCGGTGTTGGAGAGCTGCATACGCTCCCATCGACGGGATCCTACTTAAGGGCCCCCGCGCGCTGGGCTCTTTGCAGCCAGTGGTCTTTTGAGGGCTCCCTGCGGCCACCCGGACATGGACGTTCCGGAGATGGCGTTCGATCACGCCGGCATTGCGACCCGCGAGGCCGACGAACTCGAGGCCCTTTTCAATGAGCTGCTGGAGGCGCCCGTCGCCCACCGGGAGCGGTTCAACGGCATGGACGTGATCTTCCTCGATCTGGGGAACGGCTACCTCGAACTGCTCGAACCCCAGGAGGGCGGAACCATCAGCCGGTACCTCGAACGGCACGGGCCGGGGGTCCACCACCTCGCGTTCGCGACCGACGACGTCGCCGACGCCCTCGAGACCGCACGCGGGATGGGGATCGAACTCGTCGACGACGAGCCCCGCCCGGGCGCGTGGGGTCACGAGGTCGCCTTCCTGCATCCCGGCTCGACAGGTGGTGTCCTCGTGGAGTTCGTGGAACACGGGTGAGCGAACCGACGACCCAGCCCACTTATAAGGTCATCCCGCTCCCATCCCGAGACATGGAGTACACTACCTTGGGCGACACCGGGATGACCGTCTCGAAGATCTGTCTCGGCTGCATGAGCTTCGGCAGCGGCCACGACTGGATGCTCGACAGCGAGGAGAGCCGGGAGTTGATCGAGCGCGCGATCGAACTCGGGGTGACGTTCTTCGACACCGCGAACGTCTACTCGAACGGCGAGAGCGAGGAGATCCTCGGGGACGTTCTCGCCGACTACGATCGCGACCGGATGGTCGTCGCGACCAAGGTGTACGGCGAGATGGACGAGTCGAACTCCAACTCCGGCGGCCTCTCCCGGAAGACGATCGAACAGGAGCTCGACGCGTCGCTGGACCGGCTGGGAATGGACACGGTCGATCTCTACCAGATCCACCGGTGGGACGACGACACGCCCATCGAGGAGACGCTCCGGGCGCTCGACGACGCTGTACGGCGGGGACAGACCAGGTACGTCGGCGCCTCCTCGATGTGGGCCCACCAGTTCGCCGACGCGCTGTACACGAGCGACCGGCTGGGCCTCGAGCGGTTCGCCACCATGCAGAACCTCTACAACCTGGTCTACCGGGAGGAGGAACGCGAGATGCTGCCGCTGTGTGAAAAAGAGGGCGTCGGCGTGATCCCGTGGAGCCCCATCGCGGCGGGCTACCTGGCGCGCCCCTACGAGGAGGACGACGCGACCACCCGGGGCGAACACGAGTCGTCGCTGGATCGACCGTATCGGGAGGGTGGCGGCGAGGAGATCAACCGCCGCGTCGCGGAACTGGCCGACGAGAAGGGCGTCAAGATGGCCCAGATCGCGCTGGCCTGGCAGTTCCACACGGGCGTGGTCGACGCGCCGATCGTGGGCACCTCGAGTATCGAACACCTGGAGGACGCCATCGAGGCGCTCGATATCGACCTCCGCGACAGTGACGTCGAATACCTGGAGGAGCCGTACGAGCCCGTGCCGATCAGCGGTCACGAGTGATACGCCGACTGCATTCGGTGGCCATCGACTGCACCTATTACATCCCTCGGTTTTGTTAATTTCCTCCTCTTTTTCTAGATACTAACCCTTAAATACCAGTACAGGACAACTCGGAATATACACGGAGCGGTCTGTCGATGGATGGGACGCCAGCCCGACCGGAGGGCACAAACGAGGGATCGTCGTCGAGTGGCAGATGGAACGAAACCCACGGAGGAACGCCGACTGTTCCGCCGCCGGAACCGCCTGACAGTCCCGATGCGTGGTACGCGCCGGAGGTGCGTGCCCAGTACGAGGTGATCGAAGACGTTGTCGCGACGATTCAGGAAGTCGACGGCGAGTTCAGGTACGACGTCCGCGAACCGGGGCTCGCAGCGGGCGACCGCGACGGGCTCCGAACCGTCCGGGAGTATTTCTCGGGGGGAAGCCACCGCCGACCGCTGACCCGGGAGGGAGCCATCGAGCGCGCCCGACGCGGGTTCGCCCCGAAATACGAACGGGCGCTCGATCGCCTGCTCGACGCCTCCCCGGCCGCCCGACGCCGAATCGACTACCACGCCCTCTCTGCGTTGCGGCTGTTCGACGATCTCACTCCCGTCGCGCTCGATGGGCGGGTCGAGGTCGCCGACGTCGGGGACGACGCCGAACTCGTCGTCCACACCGATCGGTTCGCGCCGGTTCACACGGGCTACGCGGGCGACGCCAGATTTGCCGAACGCGTCGCCGGGGAGCGACTCGGCACCTACAGCGTCGAGTTCGCCGGGTTCGAGGTCGACGTCGTGATATATCGGGAACACCTCCTCGGCTCGGACCAGTTCACGACGAAATACGCCGTCCTGGAGCCGGATCTACTGCCGGGCGACGAGCAGCTCATCCGGGAGTGTAAAGCGCGGATCTGGGAGACGAACGTCACTCGCGTGCTGGAGGACCGTCGATCGTTCGTCGAAACGCGAGCCAGGCAGTTCCTCTCTCGGCGGCTCACCGCCCGGAACACCCGGGCGTGGCTCGACGCCACCCGGTACCGCCTCCGGTCGGCGCTTTCGGCGTACGATCTGGCGGTGCCGCCGGTCGACTCCCGGTTCGCGCCCGATCGCCTCGACGATCTGGTGTACTACGTGCTGCGAGATCTCGTCGGTCAGGACATCCTCACCGTGCCGATCCGGGATCCACATCTCGAGGACGTCGAGGCCAACCGGATCGGCGAGCGGGTGAAGGTGATCCCGAGGACGGGGACGCTCCCGTCTGCCGGCGTCGGCGGCGACCGGGTGCCGACGAACCTCCGGTTCGACGAGGAGACCCGGTTCGTCAACGTCGTCACCCAGCTCGCGGCCCACGACGGCACCGAGCTCAACGCCGCGACGCCCAGCGCGAAGGTCAACCTCGACCTCGACGGCGTCGAACAAACCGTCCGGTGTGCGGTCGCGCTGCCCGTAATCAGCGAGGGAGGTCCCCACGTCTCGATCCGGAAACAGGCGACGGACGTCCTCACGCCCGTGGATCTGGTGGAAAACGACACTCTCTCGACGGAACTGGTCACGCTGCTGTGGCTGCTGTACGAACACCACGGTGTCGGACTGTTCTGCGGCCCGACCGGGGCGGGAAAGACGACGTTGCTGAACGCCCACATGCCGTTCGTCGGGTTCGACGACCGACCGATCAGCATCGACGAAGGGTCGCGGGAGGTCGTGTTTCCCCACGAGACAGGGATCTCGCTGACGACCCGCGAACACGAAAACGAGTACAAGCGAGTCACGATGGCCGAGTTGATGACCGAGACGAACTACCTCAATCCCGACATCGAGGTCATCGCGGAGATCAACACGCCGGCGTCGTTCGAAACCTTCGCAGAGACGCTAAACACCGGCCACGGGCTTTTGGGCACACTACACGCCGACGACGTCGAGACGCTGGTCAACCGGCTGATCGAGCAGGGGGTTCCGTCGTATCTGCTCCGCGAGATCGATCTTGTCGTGTTCCCCCGTCATGTCGACGGCGACCGGTACGTCGGCCGGATCGTCGAATTTCTCTCGGCGGGGGAGTACGAGGATCTGCCGACCGACGCATGGGAAACGGCCCCGGACGACCGGGTCGACCGAACCGATCGGGCCGGCGTCGTCTCGAAGGGAAGCAGCGAGATCTACTGGAATACGGTCGCCTGGAGGACGACGGACGGGGAATTCCGGTTCGCGTACGACCATCCGAACCTCGGGGGAGCGGACAGAAGTGAAAAATCGACGGTCGGGGATGGCGGCCGAACGGAACGCGGCCCGAACGCTCTCGACAACGAACGCTTCGGGTTCCGGTTCTTCCACCGGCTGGCCGAACGAACCGATCGCCCGGTGTCGGCAGTCGAACGGGAGTTCCATCGGAAACACCGTTACGTCGCGTACCTGGTCCAGGAAGGGATCACAGACGTCGACGAACTGTTCTCCTTCCTCGCGGACCTGACCGCCGACGAAGCGGCGACCGTCGAACGCGTGAGCCGCGGACGCGCGGAGACGGAGTCTCCAAACGGGCGACCCCAGGCTGGGGGCGACAGATGAGCGTCGACGCCGACGACAAGCGACTGTCGCTTCTGGATCGTGCGCTGTACGCACTGTTCGCCCGCCACGCGGACGGGACGAAACACGCCACGGCCCGTCGTCGGTATCGGGCGACAGATCTGCGAGTCAGTTTCGACGTGTTCCTGTCCCGGCTGTATGCCCTGTCGTGGCTGCTTTCGTCGTTCGCCTGCGTCCTCGGCGTCGGCCTCCTCCTTGCGGTGCCGGACCGAACCCTCGCGGGGGTCGACGCAGTCCTGCTGCGGATCGCGAGCGTCCAACCGTTCACTGCCGTCTCCCGTCTCTCTATCGCCGTCGGATGCGCCGCCGTTCTCGCGGTTACGGTCAAGGCGGCGACGATCCGGACCGGTGGGCTGTATCTCCGGTGGATGGCCACCGCCCGTCGAAACGACATCGAACGGACGCTCCCGGGTGCAGTCCGGTATCTCCACTCGCTTTCCTCCGGGAGCGACGACGCCCGCGAGATGCTCCGGCGGACCGCCCGAAACGACGCCTACGGCGAGTCGGCAGTCGCCTTCAGGAAGACGCTCAACACCGCAGAGCTCACCGGGAGCCTCGATGCTGGACTGAGACGGGTCGCGCGGGACACGCCGTCCAGGGAGTTGCTCGCGCCGTTTCTGCTGAAGTTCCGCGAACACGCGATGCAGGGCGAAGACGCGCTGGAGAGCTATCTCCGCATGGAGAGTCGGATGTTGAGCCACCGCCAGGAACGGGCCCGCACCCGGGCATCCGGCTATCTCGAACTCCTCGCCGAGCTGTTCGTCGTGTTGCTCGTGTTGCCCGCACTGTTCGTTATCGTTCTCACGGTCATGAGCGTGCTCGCGCCCGGCCTGGCCGAGCCGGTGTCGACGCCTGCCGGACCTGTCAGCATGCGGGCGCTCGCCGTCTATGGGAGCGCCGGGTTCATCCTGCTCGTCGGCGTCGCTGCGGTGCTGGTCGTAGAAAGCGTCCGCCCGGACGATCAACACACGAGTTACGTCCGTCCGGACGGCCCGGTGGCAACTCTCAAAACTGCACGGAGCAACCCCGCAAGCGCTGCGGTCGTCTGTGTGCCGCTCGGCGTAGCCGTCGCGATTGCCACCACGCAGTCCGGCACAGGGCCGGTGAACGCGATCCTCGCCGGGTACGTCGGGTACGGGCTACCCGTCGGTGTCGTCGCTCTGCGGCGAGCACGGCTCGACGATGCCAAGGACAGGGAGATCCGCGACTTCGTTCACGCCGTTTCCGGACACGTTTCGCTCGGACGGCCGTTCCCCGAAGCAGTCCGGGTCGTCGCAAGGGAGGTCGATCTCGGGCCGCTCGACGACGACGTCGCCGATCTGGGGTTCAACCTCGGACTCACCTCCGCACCCGAAGGCGTCCGGGAACGAAACGTCGCCGCCGGTGGGACGCTCCAGGGCACCTCCGACAGGCGAACCGCCGCGCTGGATCGGTTCGTCGAGCGTGTGGGAACGCCGCTGGGGGAACAAACCGTCGGGCTCGTCACCGGCGCCCTCGAGGCCGGCAGCGACACCGAAACCGTCTTCGAGAACTTGCAGTCGGAGATCGGCCGGCTGTACCACGAAAAGCAGTCGCTGCGGTCGGCGATGCTCGTGTACGCGGTCGTCGGGTGGACCACGGCGATCCTCATCGTCGGCATCGTCGTCGCTGTCAACCAGTACATCGTCGACGGATTCACGCAGCTGTCGTCGACGCCGGGGACGGCAGGCTTCGCGCTCGATCCGGCGACGATCGACCCCGAGCGCGACGGCTTCCGGTTTTACGTCGTCACTCAGGCGACGATGCTCGCCTCCGGTTGGTTCGCCGGGATCGCCTCCCGGAACAGATACGAGGCACTGTTACACTCCGGCGTGCTCGTCTGTATCTGTTATCTCGTCTTCGCGGGGGTGGGTGCGATATGAACCGACGACCGGTCGGGGTCGGTTCGTCCGCTCGCGCCCAGTCGGAGGTCGTCGGCGTCGCGCTGTTGCTCGGGATCGCCGTACTCAGCCTCGGGGCGCTCACGCTCACGATTGGCGTCACTCTCGAGGAGAACGCCGCCACCGCGGACGCGAACGCAGTCGCCACCGGCCTCGAGCAGGGGATCGAACCGGTCACGGCGACGGGCACCCGCGAATCGACGCTGTCGTTTACTGACGGAACGCTTCGAACCACCGAACGGACGATCCGCGTCCTCGAGGACGGCCAGCCGATCTCGACGTGGGAGATCGGCGCGGTCGTGTACGAAACCGACGGCCATCGCGTGATTTCTCTCGGCGGTGCAGTCGTCGAGTCTCGGGGTGGGTATTCACGAGTTCACGAGGGGCCACCGGTGGCCGCATCCGAAGGAGTGCTCCTCGTCGGCGTCGTCGATCTCGATCCAGTAGACCCGGTGTCGTACGGGGGAACCGGAGCTTCGACGCTCACGCTCCGGACGACCGTCTCGCACGACCGCACCGAACTCGGCGACGGCGAGTACGCCGTCGCTGTCGAGACGAGGACGACCGACGCCTGGGAGCGGGAACTCGAACGTCAGGGGGCGTCCACGTCGGTCGAAACGTTTAACGGAGACGACGAGCCGAGCGTCGTGGCACGGTTCGACGACGAGCGAACCGGCTACGTCGTGGTACACGACGTCGAACTCGAGGTGTACCATGGCTGATCCTGTCTCGAGGAGAAAAGCCCGCAGTTTTCTCGGCGGAACCGACCGGGCGACGACTGCAGTCGTCGGGAAAACGCTCGAGACGGCGCTCGTGGTCCTTTTCATCGGCCTGCTCACGACGACGCTGCACGCCGGGATCGCCCCCGCCTACGAGCGCGCGGCCGGCGAGGAGATCGCCGATAGGGTTCTCGTGGCCGCAAGCGAGGAGATCGAACGGGCAGCCCCGCCCGAGCGCCACGGCACCGAACGCTACGGGGTCGAGCTGGAACGGCGGGTGGACCTCCCACCCCGAATCGCGTCCGGGCAGTACAGGGTGATCGCGGAGGGCACCATCCTCCGACTCGAACATCCCGAGACGGAGATCGAAGCGAGGACGGAACTTGCGATTCCGGCGTCGGTGACTGACGTCACCGGAACCTGGCGAAGTGGAGCGGAAACGGTGCTAGTGATCGAGGCCGGACAGAGCGATGGGCCCGCCGAGGAGGATGGGGGAACGATCGACGCGACGATCCGCCTGGAGAACCGATGACGCAGGGAACCGACGTCGGACGACGGCAAACCGGACCGATCCGAGGGCAGGCCAACATGGTGAGCCTCGCGGTCGCGCTGCTTTTGCTCGTGGGTGCCGCCGGATCTGCGATCGCGATCGCACACGGATCGCTCGCTGCCGCCGAGCGCGACCCCGCCGAGCGGAACGTGGCGACTGATCTCGCCGACCGGCTCGTCTCGCCGGACGTCGATCACGTTCGCCGGGAGAACGTGCTCAATCGAAGCGAAACCGAGGCGCTCTCGGTCGACGACGTGGAGTCGCTTTCACCCGGGATCGAAGACCGTCCGTTCCGGATCCGGATCGACGGTCGGACGCTGCTCGAACGGGGTGATCCGTCGGGGGGAACGAGCGTCGAACGGCTCGTCGTCTTCGCCACGGACGACGAACGGACCTACCGGCTCGACCTCGAAGAAGACGACGCCGTGACGGTGCCACGCCGGACCGACGAACTCCGGGTCACGATCGCTCCCGAAAACGACACCATGGTGTCGACGATCCGGATCAACGATCGCGTCCTCCTCCACGATCCGGGTGGGCTCGAGGGGACCGCAACCGCGTCGGTGCCCTGGACCGCGACGCTCCGAGTGACCGTCGACGCGGAGGGGACCGACGGCGTCGTCGCGATCACTGCGACGCCGGAGACCACGGCGAAAGCCCGGCTGGAGGTGACCGTCGGTGCCGGGGGATGACCGGACGCAAATTCGGACTGATCGACGGACCGAAGGTGCTTCTCGCCGCGGACAGCTGTCGATCACGCTGATCGAGGCGATCGTCGGGGTCGTGTTCGTGTTCGGTGTCGCCGTCACGTTCGGGATCGGCGTGCCCGCCGCGGGAGCCGACACCGCACAGCTGGACCGGTACGCATCGGACACCGTGACCGTACTGGAAAACGAGCCGCCGCGCCACGTCGGCGAAACCCGGCTCACCGAACTCACTCGGTCGGCGTCCGGCTTCGACCGCGAACGGGACGCCCTCGAGCGGCGCGTCGGGCTGATCCTTCCGGACAACGTGTTCTACCGGGTGGAAGTGTCGGGACCGGACGGGCCGTACGGCGCGGTCGGACAGCAACGGCCACGCGGCGTGCCCGTCGGATACGCGGCCGTGACCACCAGACACGGGGAGGTCGAACTGTGGGTGTGGTACGGATGACCGGCGAGTGCCGACTCACAGCGGGCCAGTTCGACGAACGCGGACAGCTCGTGCTCGTCGCAGCGGCCGTGCTCGCGCTGGCGCTGGTTCCGATGGCGTTCGCGTACCTACAGCTCGGGTATCACGGCGACGTGGGCGCCGATGTCGAAGCCGAAACCGAACTCGGTGACACCGAACGATCGCTGGAACGGGCGGTCGAGCACGCGAGCGGGGAGATCGACGGCGAGTACAGTTGGAACCGACGGGAGGCTGCAGTCGAGGGGTTCCGAGACCTGCTCGAGGACGACCTCGACACGATCGAACGGCTGGGCCACACCGAGGGCGTGGTGATCGAGATCGCCAGCGCGGCGGAGCCGGCGTCG
Organism: Halalkaliarchaeum sp. AArc-GB; assembly: GCF_031432225.1. Lineage (NCBI taxonomy): Archaea > Methanobacteriati > Methanobacteriota > Halobacteria > Halobacteriales > Haloferacaceae > Halalkaliarchaeum > Halalkaliarchaeum sp. AArc-GB. Next base: position 28,045 of record NZ_JAVKGM010000009.1, read on the forward strand.
GCGTGGCAGGCGGAGACGTGTCCGTCCGGTCCGATGCGCTCGTTCGGTCCCTGCGAGCGGATCGACAACGTCGTCGTCCAGGAACGAGCCGACGAGACCGCGCTGCTCGCGGCCGGATTCGAACTGCGGCTCGCCACGCCGGACGATGAGGCGACCGTCGAGGTGGTCGTGGTCGTTTTCGCGTGAGGCGGCCGAACTACCGGTCGCCTGCGACCTCCTCCGTGAACCCCCACTCGTCGGCACGCCGCTTCGCCTCCTCCCGCGCCTGTTCCTGGATCGCCTCGACGCGCTCCTCGTCGGCCAGGAACGCCTCGAGTGGATCCTCGTCCTCCCCGGAGTCGCCGACGTCGGGTGCCTGCCGTCGGGCCGCCGCCGCGAGCTCGGCGTCCCTGGCCAGCTGTTCGGCCGCCGCACCCGGCGGGACGCGAAAGGGGTCTGCGGCGTCGGGCGCGTGGAGGGATCTGATCGCCTCCGGATCGGTCGCGTAGCGTTCGACTCGATACGGGCCCGGATCGGCGATCCGGGCGAGTGCCCGCGAACCCCGTTCGTCCCCGGCGACGTCGTACGCGAGCGTCGGGATGCCCTCCTCGAACGTGAGCACACCCCGGACGTCCCCGTCGAGCAGCAGCGTCTCCTGGGGTTCCAAGAGGAGATACCCGGTGAGTTCCGCTTCGAGCGCCCCTCGGAGCGCGGATCCGAGGTCGGCAACCACTCGGGAGCTGCGCAGTTCCCCCTGTGGAACGGAGAGTCCGCGCGAGTCATCGAGGGTCAGGGCAGTCATATCGGTCTGATCGTCATGGCGGTCTGATCGTCATGGCGGTCCGGTCGGCTGGCCGTCAGTGGGTCTCCGGGACGACGGCACTTTTGAATCTGGCAGCGACGTCGTCGGCCCGTCCGGTCCGCGGTTCGAGTGCGCTTGCGGCCTCCCGATAGGCGTCCGCGGCGGCGGAGTCCGGTGCGTGCGCGAGAAGGGGTTTTCCGGCCCGGCGACCCTGCCTGATCGCGTCGCTTTCGGGCACCGCCGCGAGCGTCGTGCCGCCGAAGTAGCGTTCGGCCCTGTCGGCGACATCGCCGAGTTCCCCCCGGACCCTGTTGAAGAGGATGCCGGCAGTCTCCGTCCCGTACGACCGGGCGTACTCCTGGGCCTTGAGCCCGTCCGAAAGCGACGGAACAGTCGGCTGGAGCACGACGACGATCCGGTCGGCGAGCACCAGCGGGAGCACCGCCGACTTCGAGCCGAGCGCCGCCGGCGAGTCCAAGAGGAGCACGTCGGTTTCGCCCGCGAGTTCTGCGACGACGTCCCGGAGACGGGCCGGATCGGCGCGTTCGAACGCCGCGAGGCTCGTCCCGCAGGGGACGACCCGCATACCGAACCGGTCGTAGGTCGCCTCCGAGACGGCCGTGCCGGTCCCCTCGACGAGCAGATCGTGAAGCGTCACCTCGACGTCGTCCAGACCGGCGTGAAACAGCAGGTTCGCCATCCCGGTGTCGGCGTCGACGACCGTCACCTCGTAGTCGGCTGCAAGTGCCATCCCGAGCGCGAGGGTGCTCGTGGTCTTTCCCGTCCCCCCTTTCCCGCTCGCGACGGCGATGGCTTCGACCATACTCGTGGTCCCTCGGTTCTCGGGTTAAAACCACCGTTCCGAGGCGCGAATACATCCCCTCCGGCGCCGCTCGCCAGTCGGTGACACGCTCCGTTCGACTCAACAAGTTTTTACGCGCGCTGGCGATACCGGACTGTATGGCTAAACAGAAGGCCCGATCGGTCGGTAGCGCCGGGCGCTTCGGCGCGCGATACGGGCGCGTCTCCCGCGTTCGCGTTCGCGACATCGAAGACGAGATGCGCTCTGCGACCGTCGACGGCAACGACGTGAAACGGATCGGCACAGGCATCTGGGTCGACGAGGAGACAGGCGAGACGTTCACTGGCGGGGCGTACCGCCCCGAGACGCCGGGTGGAACGCAGGTCAAACGCTCGATCCGCGCCGCGCTGTCCGGCGACGACGACGAGTAACGATGGCGTACAAGTGTTCCCGCTGCAAACGCGACGTCGAACTCGACGAGTACGGCGGCGTCCGCTGTCCGTACTGCGGCCACCGCGTGCTGTTGAAGGAGCGCGGCGGCGGCATCAAGGAAGTCGAGGTCGAGTAACGTCGAACCCATCCCCGCGAACCGGGACGTGAGCCGCGTGACCGACACCCATTCTGCGACGCTGTCGTTTATCTACCCCGACGAGGCGAGCGCGAGCACCGTCGCCGCCGCCGTTGCGGTCGAGCAGGGCGAACTCGACGACGACCGGGCCGGCGCCGCCGTCGCGTTGCGGGATCGAACTGTCGAGGTGACAGTCGATGCGAGCGACCTGGTCGCGCTGCGTGCCGGGATCAACAGCTGGACCCGGCTGGTGGACATCGCCGAGCGCACCGACGAGGTCGCGAAACGTACCGGCGGTGCAGACGGTTGAAGCCTGCACTCAAAGGATCGTCCCGTGTTTCTTGTCCGGGACGCCTTTCTCGAGGTCCGCATAGAAGTCGAACCGGGCGACGAGTTCGTCCCTGAGCGCCGAGGGCGGAACGATCTCGTCGATGACGACCTCGCTGGCCATCCGATGGACGTCGATGTCCTCCCGGTACTCCGCTCTGAGCTCCCGTTCGCGGCGCTCGCGTTCCTCCGGATCGTCGATCTCGTCGAGTTTCCGGGCGTACACCGCGTTGATCGCCGCCTCGGGCCCCATGATGGCGATCTCGCCCGACGGGAGGCCGATCACGCTCTCGGGGTCGTACGCCGGCCCGCCCATCGCGTAGATCCCCGCGCCGTACGCCTTCCGAACGATGACGGTCTGCTGGGGCACCGACGCCGCGGAGGTGGCGTAGATGAACTTCTTGCCTTCCTCGAGGATTCCGTCTTTTTCCACCTGCGAGCCGGCCATGAATCCCGGCGTGTCACACAGGTACAGCAGGGGGATCTCGTAGGCGTCACACGCCCAGATGAACTCCGCGGCCTTGCTCGCGGAGTCGGGGAAGATCGCCCCCGAGCGCTGGGTGGGCTGGTTTGCGACGACCCCGACCGGGCGGCCGTCGATCCTGGCGAGGGCGGTGACGATCTCGGTGCCGTAGTCGGGCCGCAGCTCCAGGACGGATTCGGCGTCGACAACCCGCTCGATCAGATCGTGGACGTCGTACGGCCGGTTGGGCTCTTCCGGAACCAGTTCGTCGATGCCGTCGGGACTGTATCGTGGCGGCTTCGGCTCCGATCGCGGCGGCGCGTCGCCGGCCTTGTCGGGGAGATAGGAAATGAGTTCCGCGACCAGTTGTCGGGCGTGGGCCTCGTCGCGGGCGATGAGGTCCGCCGAACCGGAGTGGCGGGCGTGGACCGCGGGGCCGCCCAGCTCCTCGAGGTCGATCTCCTCGCCGGTCACCATCTTCACCATCCGCGGGGAGGCGATCGCCATCGCGGACATCCCCTCGACCATGATCGTGAAGTCGGCGAACACGGGTGTGTAAGCGGCTCCCGCGATACAGGGGCCGTACAGCACGCAGATCTGGGGGACCCGGCCGGAGAGCATCGAGTGGTTGTAGTAGTATTTCCCGATGCCCTCGCGGTTGGCGAAAAAGCCGGTCTGTTGGTCGATCCGCCCGCCCGAGGAGTCCATCAGATACAGCACGGGTTTGCCGGTCTTGAGCGCCCGCTGTTGCATCCGGAGGAACTTCTCGACGCCGTGGGCTGCCATCGAACCGGCCTTGACGGTGAAGTCGTTGGCCATGAAGTGGAGGTCCCGCCCCTCGAACGTCGCCGCACCGGTGATGAGCCCGTCTGCGGGGACTCTGTTCCCCTCCTCGTACTCCTCGACCTCCGGGCTGTTCGGATGCCACGCGTCGAAGTGCGCGAACTTGCCGTCCTCGAACCGCAGGCCGGTCGGCGCCTCGCCGTCACCCCCCTGGCCGGGGTCGGGGTCGACTGGTCTGTCCTCCTCGCCGAACCACAGTTCCAGCCGATCGCGGACGAACAGTTTGCCCTGTTCGGGGAGTCGGTCCCGGTACTTCTCCGGGCCGCCCTCGAGGATGTCTTCGATCTCCTCGCGCAGGGCGGCCTCCCGCTCTGTCGGACCGAGGTCGTCCTCGAGAGGGTACTCCGTTTCCGGTGGGGTCGCCGTGGCCGTTGGTGCTCCCTCGTCACCGACGTGGACTTCGATCTCGACGGCGAGATGCTCCGAGAGGGCGGCGGCGATCGCTTCCGCCTCCTCGTCCGTCGCACCCGACCCGACGTGTACTTTCATGACGGTCACTCCTTCCGGCGGTCGCAAATTCTTTTCGCCCCCACCGTTGTTATGAGGTCTCTCTTCGCTCGAACCTCGCTCTGCTCGCTCACGGCTCGCTTCGCTCGCTCACGGGTCTCCGAGGTTCTCGCATTCGCTCGAACCTCGCTATCGTGAAATTATTCTGAAAAGTAGCAGGTGAATCGCCCCGGGGTCAAGCCCCGGGGCATTCTCCTCGACAGCCTGTAAAACGTCGGGGGAAACAGCCTCGGGCGGAGTGACCCGAGGCTTTTAAAACCGGTTCCGACGCCCGCTGGCAGTCCAGGGATCAGTCGGCGTCCCGTCGCGAAGTCGGAAATCGCGAGCGCCGCGCGTTCCGAGCCCCTCGAGGCGACCTGCGAACGCCCATCGCTTGCCGTCCCAGTTCGGCTCGGCCCCGGCGTCGGCTGCGGCTGCGGCCCGATCCCGCAGGTGGGCACCGATCGCCGCGGCGATGGCCGCCGCCTCCTCGTCGGACGCGTCCTCGGGGATGTGAAGTTGCATCGTCGCTGCCTCAGATCGGGATGTTGCCGTGTTTCTTTTCCGGGAGGCTCTCCCGCTTGGACAGCAGCATCTCCAGGTCGTCGACGAGCCGTTTGCGCGTGTCCGGCGGCTCGATCACGTCGTCGACGAAGCCGCGATCCGCCGCAGTGTACGGGTTGGCGAACTCCTCGCGATACTCCTCGATGAGCTCCTCGCGCCGGGCCTCGGTGTCGCTTGCGGCCTCGAGCTCGTCCGAGTAGAGGATGTTGACAGCACCCTTCGGCCCCATGACCGCGATCTCGGCGGTGGGCCACGCGTAGTTGACGTCGCCGCCGATGTGTTTCGAGGACATCACGCAGTAGGCCCCGCCGTACGCCTTCCGGGTGATGACCGTCAACAGTGGCACCGTCGCCTCCGAGAATGCGTACAGCAGCTTCGCGCCGTGGCGGATGATCCCGTTGTGCTCCTGGTCGGTGCCCGGCATGAATCCGGGGACGTCCTCGAAGGTGACGATTGGGATGTTGAACGCGTCACAAAAGCGGACGAACCGCGCGCCCTTCTGGGACGCCTCGATGTCGAGCGTGCCGGCGTTGACCCGGGGCTGGTTTGCGACCACGCCGACGCTGTAGCCGTCGAGGCGCGCGAAGCCGACGACGATGTTCTTCGCGAAGTTCTCGTGGACCTCGAAAAACGACCCCTCGTCGACGACCGCCTCGATCACCGCGACCATGTCGTACGGCTTCCGGGGCTCGTTCGGCACCAGCTCCGACAGCTCCTCGGGAGTGCGTTCGGGATCGTCCCACGGCTCCACGCGTGGCGGGTCCTCGAGGTTGTTCTGGGGCAGATACGACAGCAACCGGGCGATGTCGTCGAGCGCGTCCTCCTCCGAGTCGGCCGCGAAGTGGGCAACCCCAGACGTCGAGGAGTGGGTGACCGCACCGCCCAGTTCCTCGAAGGAAACCTGCTCTCCGGTCACCGTCTCGATCACGTCCGGGCCGGTGATGAACATGTGGCTGGTGTCTTTCACCATGAACGTGAAGTCCGTGATCGCCGGCGAGTACACCGCTCCGCCGGCACACGGCCCCATGATCGCCGAGATCTGGGGCACCACACCCGAGGCCTCGGTGTTGCGCCGGAAAATCTCCGCATAGCCCGCAAGCGAGGCCACGCCCTCCTGGATGCGTGCGCCGGCCGAGTCGTTGAGCCCGACCACCGGCGCGCCCACGTCCATCGCCTTGTCCATCACCTTGCAGACCTTCTCGGCGAACACTTCCCCCAGGGACCCGCCGAAAACTGTGAAGTCGTGGGCGAACACGAACACAGTCCGCCCGTTGACCTCGCCGTAGCCGGTGACGACGCCGTCGCCCGGGATCTGCTTTTCCTCCATCCCGAACTTGTGGGTCCGGTGAGTCCGGAACTGATCGAACTCGTGGAACGTCCCGTCGTCGAGGAAGTAGTCGATCCGCTCCCTGGCGGTCATCTTCCCCCGATCGTGCTGGGCCTCGATCCGCGCTTTTCCGCCGCCTTTCTCCGCGTTTTCGCGTCGGCGACGGAGCTCCTCGATGCGGTCGTCGGTCGTCATCCGGGATCACTCCGCCTCATTGCCCCAACGGTCAGTGAGGCGGGGGATAAGAATTCCGGGACCGAACGAACGGACGAGCCGGAGCGCAGTCCGGTCTAGTGGCGTGAGCCCACAAGCTATTCATCTCCAGCGAGCGACCGGTCGGACATGATCGACGAGACGGTCGCCGAGATCGAGGAGATGCGCACACACAGCTCCTCGACGGTCGCGGTCAAAGCGGCCCGGGCGTTCGAGGAGCTGCTCGATCGGGAGTACACGTCGCTTACCCCCTTCGAACGTGACGTCGAACAGAACGCCGGGGTGCTCCGCCGGGCAAACCCCTCACACGCAACCCTCCACAACGCCGTCCGGGAGCTGGAGGACGCGGTCGTCGGGAACGCCGACGACGTGACGTCGGCGAAGGAACTGCTCCGGAAGACGATCGATCGCGTGATCGACGACGTCGAATCCGGCAAACGCAGGGCGGCAGAGAACGCCGCCGACACGTTCGCGAACGGCGAGACGATCCTCACACACGACTTCTCGACGACCGTCCTGGAGGCCGTCGAGGCCGCGGCTGCCTCCGGTCGCCACCTCGAGGCGTACGTCACCGAGGCGCGTCCGCGGTACCTCGGCCGGAAAACCGCACGGACGCTCGCGGGAATCGACCGCGTCGAACCGACGCTCGCGGTCGACTCCGCGATGGGCCACCTCCTCCGGAACTGTGACCGCGTGGTGCTGGGCATGACCTGCATCGCCGACGACACCTACTACAACCGCGTGGGAACGTTCCCGATCGCGGCGACCGCACGCCAGCTCGACGTGCCGGTGGTCGTCGTCGGCTCGGGGGCCAAAGTCGTCGGCGAGGAGTTCGTCTTCGAAAACGAGTTCCGGCCCGGAAGCGAGGTGATGCTCGAACCCGTCGAGGGCGTGAGGATCGAAAACCCGACCTACGACGCCACCCCGCTGTCCCTCGTCGATCGGGTGATCACCGACGAAGGGACGTTCGAACCGTCGGAGCTGTAGCCCCGCGTCGGGTGCCCCCATGAACATCCATGTCGGATAAGGAAGAACAATGACCTTATATTACCTAATGTGTGGGTTAGTGCCCCTATTTCATTTATGAGAGACCCTTTATAGGACGGTTCCAGAGGCCGGTGTATGACCGAGCCACGTAGTGACACACCCGGCTCGCGGGCGGGGCTCGCCGCGCCCGACGACGACCGGTCGAACTGCGGCGTCGGCGTGATCGTCGACCTCGACGGCGGCGTCGACCACGACAACGTCTCGGACGCGCTGGAACTGCTCGCGAACCTCGAACATCGCGGGACAACCGGCGCGGAGCCGAACACCGGCGACGGCGCCGGGATCATGTTCCAGCGACCCGACCGATTTTTCAGGGCGATAGTCGACGCCGACCTGCCCGAAGAGTACGGCGTCGGCAGCTTTTTCATGCCACAGGATCCGACAGTTCGTCGGCGGCTCCAGGAGCTCGTCGAGGACGCGCTTGCGGAGTACGACATCGAGGTCCTCGCCTGGCGGGACGTGCCGACCGACAGCGCGGACCTGGGTGCCACGGCTCGCGAGTCGGAACCCGACGTCTGGCAGGCGTTCTGTGTCCCGGCCGAAAGCGATGTCGCCATCGACGCCTTTGATCGATCGCTGTACGTCGCACGGAAAGCGATCGAGTCTCGGGCGGCCGACGTCGACGGCGCCGAACGGTTCCACGTGCCGTCGCTCGATCGTCGCCGGGTAGTTTATAAAGGACTGCTGAAAGGGACGCAGCTGTCGAGCTACTACCCCGACCTCAGGGACGAACGCGTCGAAAGCGGTGTCGTCCTCGTCCACGCGCGGTTCTCGACGAACACGCTGGGAGCGTGGCACCTCGCGCATCCGTACCGGACAATCATCCACAACGGCGAGTTCAACACGATCCGGGGAAACATAAACTGGATGCGGGCCCGCGAGACGGATCTGGAACACCCAAAGCTGAGCGAACATCTCGACACGATCCGGCCGGTGATCGACGACCCCGAACAGTCCGACACCGCCTCCGTCGACAACGCCCTGGAGCTGTTACTGCAGGGGGGTCGCGAGCTCCCGCACGCCTTGCGGATGCTCGTTCCCGAGGCGTTCCGCGGAGACTCGCTGATGGACGAGGACCGCAAGAGCTGGTACGACTTCCACGCCTCGCTCGTGGAACCGTGGGACGGCCCGGCGCTCGTGGTCGGCTTCGACGGCGAGCGGGTCGCCGGCGTGCTCGATCGCAACGGGCTCCGACCGTGCCGGTACGACGTCACGACCGACAACCGGCTCGTGATGGCCAGCGAGGCCGGCGCACTCGAGACCGACCCCGCCGAAATCGAAACCCGTGGTCGACTCCAACCGGGACAGCTGTTCGTCGCAGATCCCGAGGAAGGCCGGGTGATCCCGGACGACGAAGTGTTCGAAGACCTCGTCGACGAGAAGTACGGCAGGTGGGTCGACGGAGAACAGCAGACCCTCGAGGAGGTCACCACCGGGACGAACCGGGGAGGGAACGGTGATTCCCCCGTCGAATCGCTCCGCGCCCACCAGACCGCGTTCGGCTACACGACCGACCAGCTCGATCACTTGCTCGAGCCGATGGCCCGCGACGGGAAGGATCCGGTCGGATCGATGGGGGACGACACTCCGCTTTCCGTGCTGTCGGAGTTCGACCGCCCGCTTTTCACGTACTTCAAGCAGCTGTTCGCGCAGGTGTCGAACCCGCCGATCGACTACATCAGGGAGGAGCTGATCACCTCACTCGAGTCGCGTCTGGGCCACCAGCGCAACCTGCTTTCGGAGTCGCCGGAACACGCCCGCCAGCTCGTCTGCGAGACGCCGGTGCTCACCGACGCCGAGACGGCGGCGATAACGCGGTTCGGCGAGGGCGACGACGACCGGTTCGACTCCGCCGTGATCGACGTCACGTTCGCCCCCGAAGAGGGCCTCGAGGACGCGATCGAGCGGGCCCGGGCGGACGCCCGCGAGGCGATCGAATCCGGCGCCGACCTGCTGGTGCTGTCCGACCGCGAGATCGGCCCCGAGCGGCTCCCGATCCCGAGCCTCCTCGCGACGGGTGCGGTCCATCACGACCTCGTCCGGGAGGGACTACGCAACCACGCCGGGCTGGTCGTCGAGTCCGGGGACCCCCGCGAGGTTCACCACCTCGCAACGCTCGTCGGCTACGGCGCCGGCGCAGTCAACCCCTACCTCGCGTACCGATCGATCGAGGACCTCGTCGCTGGCCCCGACGGCGCAGATCCCGACGAGGCGGTCGCCGCCTACCGGACGGCGCTGGAGGACGGACTGCTCAAGACGATGGCCAAGATGGGGATCTCGACGGTCGAATCCTACCAGGGCGCCCAGATCTTCGAGGCGGTCGGACTCGACTCCGGGCTCGTCGCGGAGTACTTCGAAGGAACCGAGATCCGGACCGAGGGGATCGATCTCGCGCGGATCGAACTCGACGTCCGGAAGCGACACGCGGTCGGCTTCGGCAGCGATCCCGAACTCGAGACCCACGGGGAGTACGAGAACCGCTCGTCGGGGCTCCATCACAGCTGGAACCCGCAGACCGTCGGCACGCTCCAGCAGGCGGTCCGGTCGGGGGACTACGAGACCTACCAGGAGTTCGCGAATCTCGTCAACGACGAAACCGAAACCCTCCACACGCTGCGGGGGCTCCTCGAGTTCGACTCCGACAGGTCTCCGGTTCCGCTCGAGGAAGTCGAGCCGGTCGAAGAGATCGTCCAGTGCTTCTCGACGGCCGCGATGAGCCTCGGGAGCCTCTCGCCGGAAGCCCACGAGAACAACTCGATTGCGATGAACCGGATCGGCGGGAAATCCAACACCGGGGAGGGTGGGGAGCCTCCCGAACGCTTCGACACGGAAAAAGAGTGCAACGTAAAGCAGGTGGCCTCGGGACGGTTCGGTGTCACCAGCCGGTATCTCCAGTCGGCCGACGAGCTCCAGATCAAGATGGCCCAGGGATCCAAACCCGGGGAAGGGGGCCATCTCCCCGGCAAGAAGGTAAACGAGATGATCGCCCACGTCCGTCACTCGACCCCCGGCGTCGGGCTCATCTCCCCGCCGCCCCAGCACGATATCTACTCCATCGAGGACCTCAAACAGCTGATCCACGACCTGAAGGCCGCGAACCCGGAGGCCGACGTCAACGTGAAGCTCGTCGCGGAGGCGGGGATCGGAACGATCGCCGCCGGCGTCGCGAAGGCGAACGCCGACGTCGTCCACGTCTCCGGCCACTCGGGAGGCACCGGCGCCTCGCCGAAGACGAGCATCAAAAACGCCGGCGTACCCTGGGAGCTCGGCCTCGCAGAGACCACCCAGATGTTGCGGACAACCGGACTCCGCGACCGGATCAGGGTGTCGACCGACGGCGGCCTCCAGACGGGGCGCGACGTCGCCGTGGCAGCACTGTTGGGTGCCGAGGAGTACGTCTTCGGCACCGCCTCGCTTGTCACCTCCGGCTGCGTGATGGCCCGTCAGTGTCACGAAAACACCTGTCCGGTCGGCGTCGCGACTCAGCGTGAAGAACTGCGCAATCGTTTCCCGGGACAGCCCGACCACGTCATCAACTACATGACGTTCATCGCCCGCGAACTGCGGGAGATCATGGCCGAGCTCGGCTTCAGGTCGCTGGAAGGGATGATCGGCCGGCCGTCACTGCTCGTCCAGCGGGAGACTGACCACCCGCGAGCGAAGGCGCTTGACCTTTCATCGGTCGTCGCCGAACAGGCGGGCGACCGGCGGACCAAAACCCGGCCACAGTCCCACGTCGACATCGACGACCAGCTCGACTGGAAACTCATCGACGCCGCCGACGCGGCCATCGACGACGGGGAGTCGGTGTCGCTCTCGGCGGAGATTTCCAATGTCGATCGGGCAGTCGGTGCGACCCTGTCGAACCGGGTGTCGGCCGCTCACGGGGCGTCCGGGCTCCCGCCGGAGACGATCTCCGTCGACTTCTCGGGGGTCGCCGGACAGAGCTTCGGTGCCTTCCTGGCCTCCGGCGTCGCCTTCGAACTCGAGGGGGCGGCCAACGACTACCTCGGGAAGGGACTCTCCGGCGGACGGGTCGTCGTCGAGACCCCAACCGAGGCCGCGTACGATCCCGCCGAAAACGTGGTCGTCGGCAACGTCGCCCTCTACGGCGCGACTGATGGGGAGTGTTACGTCAACGGCGCCGCAGGCGAGCGGTTCGGCGTGAGAAACTCCGGAGCGAAGGCGGTCGTGGAGAGGCTGGGCGACCACGGCTGTGAGTACATGACCGGCGGCGTCGTGGTCGTGCTCGGCGAGACGGGACGGAACTTCGCCGCCGGGATGTCTGGCGGCGTCGCGTACGTGTACGATCCCGAGGGAACGTTCGAACGGACGGTCAACACCGGCATGGTGAGCCTCTCCCGGGAGCTGTCGAAACGCGACGAACGGATGATCAGGCGACTGGTCGAGAACCACGCTGCCCTGACGGGATCTGCCAGGGCCGACGAACTGCTCGACTCGTGGCCGGGCGTCGTCGACGACTTCGTCCGTGTCTTCCCCGACGCCTACGCCAGCGTGATCGAACAGGAGGGCCGCGCCGACGTCCGCGAGGAGCTCCCGCCGAGCGCAGCCGTCGGTGCCAGCACCGACTCCGACGCCGTTCCAGCGCCCGACGACGCCACGACCGTCCGGTAGCGGGATGACACGCGCTGGAGGTTAGTTGTCGGCGGGGGTATCGTCCGGGTCCTCTCCGTCTGCATCCGAAGACTGATCCGAGTCCGAGTTTCGGCTCTCTCCGTCACCGAGTTCGCGTTTGATCGATTCGAGTTCCGCGTCGACGTCGACTTCCGGCTCTTCATCTCCGTTAGACTCTTCGTCCCCGTCCGGTCCCTCGAGCTCGTCCGGCTCGGTTTCCTCGTTTTGTGCATCCGCCGAGTCGGATCTCTCATCGGACTCCCCGGTCACGTCGATCGTGACCGCTCCCGAGGGGCTCGTATCGTTCGTCTCTGGGCCGCTCGCGCCACTGTCTCGCCCTGCACCGGTCCCCTCCCGCTGCTCTTCTCCATCGAGTTTCCGTTCGATTTCGCGGCTCAGTTCCCTCGCGTCCTCGATCACCGACCGCGCCTCGGGCTCGTCGGGCAGGTTTTCGTTCGCCTCCGACAGCGCGGTTCGCAGCTGTGAAAGCGCCGAAGAGAGCTGGTTCGACGCTTCGGTTCTGGCGCCGGACAGCCGGTCCCGTGTCTCGTGGCCGGCCCCGGCGGCCTCGATCCCGGAGCGGTTCGGGTCCGCGAGTCTGAGAACCGCCTGCAACAGCTCCAGCGACCGGATCGTCGCCTCGAGCATCGCGATCACGGTCGGAATCGTGTACCGGTCGGTGAACCGAAGGAGTTCTCCCGGGGTCGGTGGTCGCGGCAACCCTCGACTCCGCCCCTCGGCTCGCAGTTGGGTTCTGAGCTCCTCCAGGGTCGACTCCAGCTCCCCGAGCAGCTCGCGGAGTTCCTCGTCGTCGCGGGCGGACATATCTGCCCTTGGTACCGGGGGCTGAAAAGCTCCGCTCCTGTGGGCCATGGTGGACGTTCGAACGTGCTGTGAACTCTAAATTTGTTTACTGATGTTTGGAAACGTGTATCATACCGCGGTGTGCATACTCGAGTATGGACTTCGAACTAACCGACGAGCAAAGGGCACTCCGCGAGGAAGTGCGACGGTTCGCGGAAAACGAGATCCGGCCGGTCGCGACCGAGTACGACGTCAACGAGGAGTATCCCCACGAGGTGATGGACAAAGCCGCCGAAATGGGCCTTCTCGCGCCGCACATCCCGATCGACTACGGGGGGGTTGGGTACTCGTCGGTCGAAATGTGCATCCTGACCGAGGAGTTGTTCGCTGCAGATCCCGGGATCGGACTGTGCATCACCAGCGCCGGGTTCGGCGCCGAGGCGATCATGGAGTTCGGCACCGAAGAACAGAAACAGGAGGTTCTCCCGCCGCTCGCGGAGGGCGAGGCCGTGATGGGATCGGCGATCAGCGAGCCGCAGGCGGGATCGGACGTCACCTCGATCAGCACCCGGGCGGAAAAGGACGGCGACGAGTGGGTGATAAACGGGAACAAGATGTGGATCACCAACGGGACCGTCGCCGACTACTTCGTGGTGGTGTGCGAGACGGATCCCGAGGTCGAAGACCGCTATTCGGGGTACTCCCAGATCCTCGTCGAGGCGGACCGTGACGGCTTCTCCGCTGACAAGATCACCGGAAAGCTGGGAATCCGTGCCAGCGACACCGCCGAGCTGATCTTCGACGACGTCCGCGTCCCCGAGGAGAACCTCATTGGAACCCGCGGGATGGGGTTCCTGCAGCTGATGCAGTTCTTCGACGAGACGCGGACCGCCGTCGCCGCCCAGGGCGTCGGGATCGCGAAAGGCGCCGCCGAGCGCGCCCTGGAGTACGCACAGGAGCGCGAGCAGTTCGGCCGGTCGATCAGCGAGTTCCAGTCGATCCAGCACAAGCTCGCGGACATGCACACCCGAACGGAGGCCGCCCGGCAGCTGACGTACAAGTCGGCCTGGAGCGTCGACAACGGCGGCGACGACCTCACGATGCTGGCGTCGATGGCCAAGGAATTCGCCTCGAGGGTAGCCCGCGACGTCACCGACGAGGCGGTGCAGATCCACGGCGGCGCGGGGTACGTCAACGACCACGACGTAGAGCGACTCTTCCGCGACGCGAAGATCACCCAGATCTACGAAGGGACCAGCGAGATCCAGAAGAACATCATCGCACGGGAACTGCTCGGCAAGGGCTTTTGAACCTGAGAGCAGTCCAATCTCGGAGACGACCGGTCCCTCTCCTCGGTCGAGATAAGTAGAGTTTTGAGCGGGTAGTCGGACCTTGTTGGTGATGAGACTCGCGGACGAACCCGACAGGAGGTGGTTCGGTGCCGGCTGAGCGTGGACGGCTACTGGTACCGGTGAAGAACACCGCAACGGTTCGCAAAACAGTCGCGCACGCAGTCGAGCAGATCGCCGCCGCGGACGGCGAGCCCGAACTCCACTTCGTCTATCTCGCGACCTGGCGGGACGACGACCCCGGATCGTCCGGGCGATACGCGGAGGCGACGGATCTCCTCGACCGGATCGAGGTGTGGTGTCGATACGACGCAGAGGAGGCGGGCTACGAGGGGACGATCACGGACGAAACGGTCCACACGGCGGTCCTCGGACACGGAGAGTACCTCTTCGGAGCGGACGACTACGCGGAACTGCTCTTCGAATACACCGACGAACACGGGATCGAGACAGTTCTGATGGATCCAGAATACAGTCTCGTCGGGCGGTCGACGCTGCATCAACCACTGGATTTCGAACTCGAAGCGCGCGGATTGACCGTCGAGGAGGCCCCGGTCGAGCGGCCCTCCAGGCGACAGCGGCTCGCCCGCGAGCTTTCTGCCGGACGGTTCCTGTTCGTGTTCGGCGTTTCCTATCTGTTTTATCTCGTTTTGGGCGGATTTTCCGGACTGTTCGACGTCGTTACCGGTGCGGTCAGCGCCGCGATCGTCGCGGGAGTGCTCTCGACGATTACGATCGATCGCGACCCCTCGTTCCCGGAGACACCGCTCCGCCTGCTCCGGCTGGCCGTCTACGTCCCGTACCTGTTCGTCGAGATCGTCAAGTCCAACCTGATCATCGCGTCGGTGATCCTCCGTCCGTCGATGCCGATCAAACCGCGACTCACCCGGGTGCGGGTGTACGTTGGTCCGGGCGTCCAGCTCACGACGCTCGCGAACAGCATCACGCTGACGCCCGGAACGCTCACCGTGCGGGCACGGGATCAGGACCTCTACGTTCACTCGCTGGTGCCGTCGGCCCGGGACGGGCTGTTCGCCGGCTCGCTGGAGCGGTGGGTCCGGTTCGTCTTCTACGGTCGGGAGGCCGCACGGATCGCGAGCCCGGAAGAGCGAGGCGACACGGAGATCCTCCAGGGACCTGAAGCCGACGCAGTTATCGAGGACGGGCCTCCGGACGCCGATCCCGACGACGACGGCTCCGACGAAGAACGGGAGGTGAACGACGAATGAGTTTCGTCGAGACCACCGTCGTGGCCGGCTTCTCGCTCGGTGAAATACTGATCGCGATCGCGGCGCTGTTCGTTGCGCTCGCGATCGCGATGCTGTACCGCGCGATCGACGGTCCGACGATCCAGGACCGGGTGCTTGCGGTGAACGTCCTCGGAACCAACACCGTCGTCATCCTCGCACTTCTGGGTGCGGCGCTCAACGAGCCGTGGTTCCTGGACATCGCGCTGGTGTACGCGCTGTTGAACTTCCTGATGTCGGTCGCGATCTCGAAGTTCACCGTCGAACAGGGGGGAGTCATATGAGCGACCTCGAGCTGGTTCGCGTGGTGCTCGTCCTCCTACTCGCAATCACGGGGCTGTTTTTCACCCTCGTGTCCGCGACCGGCGTGATCCGGCTGCCCGACGTGTACGCCCGCGCCCACACGGCCTCTCAGGCCGACACGCTCGGGGCGGGCTTTGCGCTCGCGGCCGTCGCGATCACACTCGGCTGGGAGCCGACCACGGTGAAAACCGTCTTCCTTTTGTTTTTCATCTTCCTGACCAATCCGACGGCGGCACACGCGATCGCCCGTGCCGCCTTCGAGGAAGGGATCGAACCGTGGACCGAACTCGACGAGGAGGGGGGTGAACAGCCGTGACGCCGATCGAAGCCACCCTGATCGTGTTCGTGATCGCGACGGCGATCGCGACGGCGTTGTTCCGCGACGTGCTGGCGTCGATCGTCGTGTTCGGCGCCTACAGCCTCGGAATGGCGGTGCTGTACACGTTCTACCGCGCGCCCGACGTCGCGCTCACCGAGGCGGCGATCGGTGCGGGCGTGACGACGATTCTGCTGCTTTTGACGATCGCGAAGACGGTCCGGCTGGACCACGAGCGAACCTTCGAACCGATTTCGTGGCCGGCAGTCGGCGTCGTCGGGTTCCTCGGCGCGCTCATGCTCGCGACAGTCCCGTCGATCTATCCGGTTGGGGATCCCGACGCACCGGCGTGGGCCAATCCCGAGGTGACTGGCTACTACATCCAGAACGCGTATCCCGAAACCGGCGTCGAAAACGCCGTAATGGCCGTCCTCGCCGGCTACCGTGCGTTCGACACCTTCGGCGAGGCGGTCGTCGTGTTCGCGGCCGGGATCGCGGTTCTGATCGCCCTCAACAGGGAGGTGTTCACATGACCGACCTCGACGAAGTCAGACAGCAGCCGTATACGGAGAGCCAGGTGATCATGTCGACCGTGCGCGTGGTCGCACTGTTCGTGTTCACCTACGGGCTGTTCGTGACGTTCCACGGCGCCGGGTCCCCCGGCGGGGGGTTCCAGGGCGGCGCGATCATGGCGGCTGTCGTTTACATGATCGCGTTCGCGTTCGGCATCGAGGCCACGAGGCGGTGGCTCGAAAACGCGGTCATCGTCGGGCTCGCGGCTGTCGGCGTCGTGATCTTCGGCGGCGTCGGCGTCCTCACGGTCGCCCTGGGCGGCAACTTCCTCGATTACCCGATGCTCGCCCCCCTCCTCGAACCACTCGTAGCGCTTCCGCCCAACGAGATGACGAAGTGGGGGATGGAAACCGTCGAGATCGGCGGAATCGCGCTGATCGTCGCGTCGGTACTCGTCGGCCTCTTCTTTGCGCTCGCTGCGGGCTTTTCCGCAGTTGCTCTCGACGCAGGTCGGCTGCCAACCGAGGAAACCGACGACTCCGAGGAGGTGTCAGGATGATCGAACTACTCACGACGAGACACGCCTACATTGCGTTCGTACTGCTGGTCTGTATCGGACTGTACATGATGATCGCGAACCGAAATATCGTCAAGAAGCTGATCGGGCTGAACCTGTTTCAGACCGCCGTGTTCCTGTTTTTCATCGCTGCGGCGTACGTCGAAGGGGGATCGTCACCGGTGATCCCCGCCGGCGCACCCGAGACGTACGTCAGTCCGCTGCCGCACGTGATCGTGCTCACCGCCATCGTCGTGGGCGTAAGCCTCACCGCGGTGGGGCTCGCGCTCAGCATCCGGGTGTACTCGGAGTTCGGAACGCTCCGGATGGACGTACTCAGGGAAATCGTCCGCGAGAACGGAGAGGTGAACGATGACTGACGTGTTGCTCCCACTGCTGGTCGCGATCCCGATCCTGGCCGCGGTGCTCCCGCTCGCGTTCGGCCTCCGGTTCGAGAACGTCGGCTGGCCGGTCGCTGCAGCAACGACGCTCGTCGTTCTCGTCGTCGCCGGCGGTGCTGCCCGCGAGGTGTTCACCGACGGTCCGCTGTACCACGAACTCGGCGGGTTCCCTCGGCCGATCGGGATCGAACTCGTCGGCGACGAACTGTCGACGCTGGTCGTGCTCCTCGTCGCGCTGGTGTCGTTCGCGGTCGTGCTGTACGCCCGAACCGCCGGCCCGCGGGGGAACCCGTTCTACAGCGGCTACCTCCTCCTGGTCGGCGGCCTGATGGGCGTCTCGCTGACGGGCGACCTGTTCAACATGTTCGTGTTCCTAGAAATTGTCGGGCTGACGACGTACGCGCTCGTCGCAGCCGACCGTTCGGGCGAGGCCGCCTACGCCGCGCTCAAGTACCTGTTCATCGGGACGGTCGGCGCGTCGCTGTACCTCATCGGCGTCGGCTACGCCTTCCTCGCGACCGGGACGCTGAACATGATCGACCTGCAGACGGCGCTTGCCGACGTCGGCTACACCGACACGCTGATGCAGGCGGCGTTCGGGTTCATCGTCGCGGGTTTCGCGATCAAGATCGCGCTGTTCCCGGTCCACACCTGGCAGCCGGACGCCTACCAGCACGCCCCAGACAGCGTGAGCGCGCTGATCTCGGCGCTGGTGTCGACGGTCGCCGCCTACGCCTTGATCCGGGTCGTGTACACGGTGTTCACCGTCGACTTCCTCGCGGCCAACCCCGCGATCACCGACGGCGTGTTGTTCCTGGCGACAGTGAGCATTCTCGCAGGGTCGGTGCTTGCGGTCTCCCAGTCCGAGATCAAACGGATGCTCGCGTACTCGTCGGTCGCCCAGTTCGGGATGATCGCCGCTGCGGTGCTGATCGCGAACGACACCGCCCTCACGGGGGCGATCATCCACCTCGTGGGTCACGGCCTGATGAAGGGGGCGCTGTTCATGGGTGCCGGCGTGCTCGCGGCGGCCTACGGCGTCCGGACCCTTCGCGAGTACGCAGGCCTCTCCGCCAGGGCCCCGTACACGGCCGGGGCGATCTCCGTGCTGGGGCTTGCGCTCGTGGGGATCCCGCCGTCGATCGGCTTCCTCGGCAAGTGGTACATCGCACTGGGGGCGATCGAGGGGGGACACTGGCTCGTTGCCGGCGTCGTCTTCCTGTCGACGCTTTTGACCCTGGCGTACGTCGCCCGGCTGCTCGAGAAGTTCTACTTCACCCCGGCCGGCGTCGAACACCTCGGCGGGGTCGACCCGATCGGGTCGGGGAGGCCGGCGACCGACGGCGGTTCCCACGCCGAAGGGGACGGTTCGGATCCCGCCCCCGAGGGCGGACACGACGAGCACGTCCCGCCGGCGGTTCCGGTCCCGGTGAGCCGGCGCGCTGGCG
This sequence comes from Halalkaliarchaeum sp. AArc-GB, assembly GCF_031432225.1. Taxonomy (NCBI): domain Archaea; kingdom Methanobacteriati; phylum Methanobacteriota; class Halobacteria; order Halobacteriales; family Haloferacaceae; genus Halalkaliarchaeum; species Halalkaliarchaeum sp. AArc-GB. The sequence goes on from NZ_JAVKGM010000009.1 coordinate 47,038, forward strand.
TCTCCGCCGTGATGGTCCTGCTTGTCGTCCTGGCCGCGGTCGGGGTTGTCGCGCTGGGCTTCGGTGGTAGCGTCTTCGAGTCGCTGATCGATCCGTTCGTCGGGAGGGTTCTGTAATGGAGGTATTCGACTACCGACCACTGGCTGCGGTTCTGGTCTCGCTCGTCGGCACGGCCGCCATCGTGGCGCTGCACCGCCGACCGAACTACCGCGAAGGTGCGACGATGCTCACGGCGCTCGCGAAGTTCGGCATCGTCGCGAGCATGCTGCCGGCCGTCCTCGCGGGCACGACCTTCGTCTGGTCGTTCGGGACGTTCGTCCCGGGCGTCGAGTTCGCACTCCGTGCGGATCCGCTGGGGATGCTGTTTGCGTTCCTCGCCAGCGGACTGTGGATCATCACGTCGCTGTACAGCATCGGCTACATGCGCGGGCTCGACGAACACGGGCAGACGCGGTACTTCGCCTCGTTCGCCGTCTCGCTGTCGGCGACGATGGGGATCGCGTTCGCGTCGAACCTCGTGACGATCTTCGTCTTCTACGAACTGCTGTCGGTGGCGACGTACCCGCTGGTCGCCCACGACGAGGACGACCGCGCCCGGTCGGCCGGCCGCAAGTACATCGCCTACACGTTCTTCGGCGGCGGCGTGCTCGTGCTCGCCGGGACGGTGCTGACGTTCTGGCTGACCGGCACGACCGACTTCACTGCCGGCGGGATCCCGATGCTGGCGGACGTCGCGGCCGCCGACCCGTGGCTCGCGAAGCTGACGTTCGTGCTGCTGGCGGTCGGGTTCGGCGTGAAAGCCGGCCTGATGCCGCTGCACCAGTGGCTTCCCGAGGCAATGGTCGCGCCGACGCCGGTGTCGGGGCTGTTGCACGCGGTCGCGGTCGTCAAGTCCGGTGCGTTCGGCGTCGCCCGGGTGACGCTCGACGTCTTCGGCCCGGCGGTCGCGTTCGATCTGGGGATGGGACTGGCGCTTTCGGTGCTCGCGGCGTTCACGCTGACGGCAGCGTCGCTGATCGCGATCCGGAAGGACCACCTCAAACAGCGGCTCGCCTATTCGACGGTGTCACAGCTGTCGTACATCGTGCTCGGGTTGGGGCTGTTCGGCTGGTACGGCCTGATCGGCGCGCTGTTGCACATCCCCGCCCACGCGTTCATGAAGCTCACCCTGTTCTTCTGTGCTGGCGCGATCCACGTCGAGACCCACACGGATTACATCTCCCAGATGGCCGGCATCGGCAAACGGATGCCGGTGACGCTTGGAGCGTTCGCGGTGACGGCTGCGGGGATGGCGGGGATACCGCTTCTGGCCGGCTTCGTCTCGAAGTACTACATGCTCATCGGCGCGGCGGAGCTCGGCGGGGTGTTCCTGTATCTGGCCGGCGCCCTGCTCGTCTCGGGCGTGCTCAACGTCGTCTACTTCTGGCCGGTCGTCTACACCGCCTTCTTCGAGGCGGAGGACGACCACGACGCAAAACCGCTGGTCGATGCCCCCATGGGCGGCGAGCGTCGCTCCCTACTGGCGGCGACCGACGGCGGGCGACCCCCGGAGGACGAGAGCGACGACGCGACCGACGACGAGACGGACGCCGACTCTCCCCGCATTCCCGACGCCGAAACGGAGGAAGACGACAGCGTGATACAGCCGGACTTCTCCCCGGGCGAGCGGGACTTCTCGGAGCCCGCACCCACCGTCGACACCGGCGACTACGCCGTCGATAAATATCCGAGCGACCACCTCGAGGACGGTCACGAGGATCAAACAGTGGATCAAGGCGACCGCGAGGAACCCCAGGAGGGCCACGACGAACACCACGAAGGCCACGGAGAAACGCACGAAGGCCACGACGAACACCACCACGGCGGTCCGCCGGCGGGTGGCTGGCGGCGGCTGTCCGCCCGCGAGGCGCTCGCGGGGCGTGAGACGACCTGGTTCATGCTCGGGCCGATCCTGGCGGCGGCGCTGGGGGCGGTGCTGCTCGGGATCGTCCCCTACAAGATGGTGTTCCTCGGGCTCATCGAACTCATCGTCGAGAACGCGGGGGTGATGCCATGAACGAGCTACTCGCCGCGATCCCGCCGTTCCTGCCTGTCGCGATCGCCGCCGTGCTTGCGGTCGTATTGCCGCGTCACGCCGGCCACGCGGTCGGGATGCTCGCCGCGCTGTTCGTGCTCGGACAGTCGCTCGTGATGCCGGCGACGACTCCCGCGACCGTACAGTTCCTGGGCTTCGAAACGGTGCCGATCTTCGTCGACCAGTTCACCCGGCTGTACGGCGTCGTGATCGGCTTCCTCGCGGCTGCCGCCGTCGCGTACTCGTGGGGCAGCGACGCCGCGCGCGCCCAGACAGGCTTTGCACTCGCGTACGTCTCCAGTACACTGGGGATGGTGTTCGCCGGCGACTGGCTCACCCTGGTGTTCTTCTGGGAACTGATGGCCGTCACGTCGACGCTTCTGGTGTGGCACTACGGCGGCGAGGCCGTCCGGGCGGGTTACCGCTACGCCATCGCCCACGGGATCGGCGGCACGCTCCTTCTGGGCGCGGTGACGCTCCATTACGCCCAGGTGGGGTCGTTCCTCTTCGAAGCCAGCACCGGAATCGCGGGCAGCCTCGGGACGCTGCCGTCGGTCGCGGCGCTGCCGGCGCTTTTGGCGGCGCTGGGGATCGGCGTCAACTGCGCGTTCATCGGGCTGCACACCTGGCTGCCGGACACCTATCCGCGGCCCCACGTCGCGGCGTCGGTGTTCCTGTCGGTGTTCACCACCAAGACCGCCGTCTACGCCATGTACCGGGCGTTCCCGGAGGGCGGCCTCTGGCTTGCGTATCTCGGCGGTGCGATGGCCGTCTACGGGGTCTTCTTCGCGCTGCTGCAGTACGACCCCCGGCGGCTGCTCTCGTATCACATCCAGGCCCAGGTTGGGTACATGCTCGCGGGAATCGGCCTCGCGTCGCTCGGCGGCGATCTCGGCAACTTCGCGGTCGCCGGCGGGATGGCACACGCGTTCAACAACGTGCTGTACAAGAGCCTGCTGTTCATGGCCGTCGGCGTCGTGATCTACCGGACCGGGATCAACGACATCCGGAAGCTCGGCGGGCTCTGGAAGGTGATGCCCGTCACCTTCGTCGTCTACGTGATCGGGGCCGCATCGATTACCGCAGTCCCCGGATTCACTGGCTTTATTTCGAAAGGGATGGTGATCGACGCCGCCCACGAGGTGAGCAACGTACCGCTGTTCCTGGGTGAGGACCTGCTGTGGTGGCTGCTGATCGTCGGCGGCGTCGGCACGTTCATGTCCTTCATCAAGCTCGGCTGGTACATCTTCTTCCACAACGCGCCGGAGATCCGTCCGAAGGATTCGACTGTCGGCCAGACAGTCGGGATGGTTGCAGTCGCCGGCCTGTGTGTCTACTTCGGGATCTTCTACGGCTCGCTGTTCGAGCTGCTGCCGTTCGCCGAGACCTGGGACACCTCGCCGTACAGCACGGGCCACCTGATCGAAGGGTTCGCGCTGCTCGTGGCCGGCTTCGTCGGCTTCTTCACGCTGAAGGGGCCGCTCGCCCGGATCTCGCACCTGCCGGACATGGAGCGAGTGATCAATCCGGCGGTGTTTTACACCGGCCGGGGCTTCGTCTGGGGCGTCACCGAACTGTGGGCGGCCGTCGACCGACTGGTGATGGACGCGGCTGCGACGCTGAAGCAGGTCGGCACGCATCCGGAGGCGGCAGTCCGGCGCGTCGCCGGGATTTCCGAGGGCGAGGACGTCTACCTGCGGGCCGACATCGGCCGGAGCGTGATCTTCCTCACGCTGCTTACGGCGGCGGCGCTGGCGGCGCTGATGTTGTGAGTTAAAACCGGTTCGAAAATTATCACCTGAACTTAAGCCACCTACGTGTGACGGTTCACCAAATGGCGGTCTGGATTTTCACTACAGAGGCACCATATTATCTCCCGTCGCTTCTCCAGAATCCATTGGAAGAACACGCAGAAATCATCGACCGCGTGGTGTTCGCAGAACAACCCCTGGGACGATTCATGCGACAGCAGTATCGATTGTTCGGGCCGATCGACGGCCTCAGAATGGGCGGTCTGTACGCTCGTGGGCGGGTCCTCTCGATGCTCCCTCCGGACTGGCAACAGACGGTAACGGGGAAGCTTCACTCGGTTCGGGATACGGCAGCGTTGTACGACGTACCGACCGAAGTCGTTGCGGATGTCTCCGACCATGCGTTCGTCGAGCGGATGCGATCAGAAAATCCGGAGTTGATTCTCTCGGTGTTCTGTGGCCAGCGATTCCCCCGAAAACTCTTGGACGTCCCCGACTGGGCGATCAATCTTCACCCGTCACTGCTCCCCGATTATCGCGGACCGGCACCCGAGTTCTGGGCATTATTTCATGGAGAGGAATTCACCGGTTATACCGCCCACGTCATGACTGAAGCGTTCGACGCCGGAGCAATACTCGATCAACGAGAACTTCCGATCCGCGACGACGATACACTACATTCTCTCACTCAGCGGCTCGCGAAACTCGGGGGGGAGCAAGCCTCCGATATTCTGGATCGATTCCCTGACGCTGAATTCGAACTTCGAGCGAACCCTGTAACTGAGGAGGATTATTACCCGATTCCGACCGCAAAACAGCGGCGTGAATTCAAACGTCGGGGGAACCGGATCGTTTGACCCCCGTCCACAGGATACCCGCTAATTACATCTCGAAGGCGGCGGCAACCAAAAGCGGGAACACGAGCGTCGCCTCCGCCTCGACCTGGGTGTAGTTGGTCCCGTTTTCCTTGATCTTCCCCCACGAGACCGCCTCCTCGGGCGTCGCACCCGAAAGCGAACCGTCCCCCTCCATTCCCGTCGAGATGTAGACGACGTAGTCGGCGCCGCCCCGGAAGAGGTTGGTCATGATCGCGTGGTGTTTCGGGACGCCGCCGCCGACCGCAATCAGGCCCGTGGTGTCCGCGAGCATCCCATCTTCGATCAGGGAGTCGTAGTCGTCCATGATCGCGATGTCGACGTCGTCATCGCGTCCCTGCCGGTAGTAGTACAGGAAGTTGCCGATCTCCGAGTCGGTGAGGGCCGGACAGTAGACGGGAACGTCGTTGTCGGCGGCCTGCTTGAGCACCGAATCCTCGTCCTCGAGCGTCCCGCCGAGTTCGCGGGCGAACGCCGTCGGGGTCCGGGTCGTCTCTTCGGCGAAGAAGTCGTCGAAGAAGTCGTAGAGGTACTCCTCGAGCCAGACGTACCGATCGGAGGGGACGAAGATGTTTCCGAGTCGGTTGATCCCCTGCTCCCGGAGCGCGGCCTCGTCTGTGTCCCACTCGCCCATCTTGAACGGCTTGGCGGTCTTGATCACGTCCTCGGCGAGCGAGCCCGACGTGGTGATGATCACGTCGACGTAGCCCTCTCGGACCAGCGCCGCCACCGTCTCCCGGAGCCCGGAGGAGACGATGTTGGAGGTAAAGGTGAGGTAGACGGTCGCGTCCTCTTCCTGCATCCGTTCGGCGATGTCGACCGCCTCCGCCAGGTGGGTCGCCTGGAAGCCCGTCGTGGCGTACGCGTCCAGCAGTTCCCCGAGATCTAACTCGCCGCGGAAGTCGTAACCGCGAACGTCCGGCGTGTCGGGTTCCTCGTCGGACCCGGGCACGACGTGTTCGCGGGTGTCGTCGTCGTCCATACGCTCCGTTGGCCGAGAGACGGTTTGAATCGCTCGGGATCGATCGACGGGCACCGCCGGCGGGTGGGACCGTCAGTTCAGGGATTCCGCGACCGGGTCGACTGCCCTCGACCGCTCGCGGAGCCGAAAAGCGACTGTGTCGAGGGAACCCCGGAGGCGGCAGTCCCCTCCAGCGCTCGGGCCGGGAACCGGGAGAGGCGACCCGGTTCCGGCGCCGGTTCGGCGGGGACTTCGACGGTCACGATCGCCCCGGTAGGCTCGTTCTCCGCGAACTCGACGCGGCCCCCGGCGATCTCGGTCCCCCACTTGACCAGCCACAGGCCGAGACCACTGCCGTGCTCCAGTTTGGTTTCGGTTCCCCGCTCGAGCACCTTGCGTTCGTACTCGTCGATCCCGGGACCGTTGTCAGCGACGGTGATCGTGACGTGGTCGCCGTCAGTCTCGACGGTGATCTCCGCCCGCGGATCGTCGCTGAGGTTGTGCTCCGCGGCGTTCTCGAGGAGGTTCTCACAGACGACCTCCAGAACGCTCGAGACGTAGGCACCGTCGGTCGATCCATCGATCTCGATAGTGACGTGCGGATGTGCCTCCCTCACCTCGGCCAGACACTCCTCGAGGAGGCCCTCCACCGGCACCGGATCCGCCTTTTCGCCGTTCTCGAACAGTTCCAGGATCTCCCGACCCTTCTCGCCGATTTCCTCGAGTCGCTCAGCGCGCCGTTCGATGACTCGTGCTTCCTTGGAATCGTGTTCGTCGGTGAGCAGGCCGGCGTAGCCGGCGATGACGTTCGTCTCCGTCCGGATGTTGTGGCGCAACACGCGGTTGAGTACCTCCAGCCGCTGCTGCTGGCGGAGGTAGTCGGTGACGTCGTGCAGCGAGATCACCCGACCGATGACTCGATCGTAGGCGTTGGTTATCTCGCTTACTGTGACGTCGTACTTCCGAGTCCCGTCGTCACGTTCGATGGTCAGATATCCTGACAGCTCTCCGTCCTCCGGTAGCCTGTGATACTCCGGGACGATCTCGGTTCCCGACCCCCCAGCCGCCGCCGATCGCTCCACTCCGAGAATCCGTGCAGCCTCCTCGTTGAGCTCCACGACGTAATCGTTGCTGTCGACGACGACGGCACCCTGTGACATTTCCTCGAACAGCAACTCCGGCGCGTGGCGGTTCGGCGACGGGTTGGTTCCGAACAACCGGAACCGAGTGAGTCCGCCGAGATACGCTACCCCGGAGACGGCGAAGGCAATCGGCGTCGGATCGACGCCGCCGGTCGGGAGAACGCCGGCCACGTACAGGACGCTAGTCAGCCATGGAACCACGGTCCCGATCAGCACGGCACTACTCTGTCCGCGGAACTCGGTCGTTTCGCTCCAGACGAGTTCGAGGAGGGGGATGCTCCCGAGCACGCCCAGAAAGTACGTGTAGCCCGCAATTATCCAGTACCAGGGCCCGGCGACGTAGTTGATCCGCACTGTTCCCGCCGATTCGACGAGTGTCATCTCCAGATACAGGAGATCGTGGAACTGACTGGTCATGGCCAGCCAGACCGTCGCGAGCGGTACGACGGACACCAATCCGACGTAACGCGTGCGAACGTACTGGTCCCGTCCGGTGTATTCGAGGGCGAAAAACAGCCACGCGACGGGAATCGCGACGACGCCGACCCACGACATATTCACCCAGAACGCTTTCGCCGACACCGTCGTTGCCTGCAACTGAAAGAGAAGCGAGACAGACCACCAGATCTGGCCGACGAGCAGCACGAACAACGGAATCGATCCCGGTTCGTACCGCTCGCGCCAGGCCAAAAGCGCCGCGGTCATCCCGACGATGACCGAAGCAAACAGCAGCGGTATGACGGGAAAGCTAAACACTAGTACACGGATGATTGTCCGGATCCCCTAATGAAGCTTCGGCCGCCGTAATCACTATTGATAACCAGAAGGCGGATAAATATATGAAGACGGATAGAAGGTAGAAAAAACTAGTTAGGAATCCAATAAGAACGAGCGGTCCTCGCAGATCGTCGCCGCTCGATCGAGCGGCGTTTGTCTGTGACGACCTCGATTCGCATGGCTTTGCCGCGTCGAAATTGTGGAACGTCGGGCGATGGACGATTTCGCGTGTCTAGGACGCTATCGGCCACATTCCAGACGCCGACGAGCTCTGTTCGTACATCAAAACCCACGAGCGGTATGGGGATTTCCACTCACAATCAGTCAACGAGTTCTTCAGGAACTCGGTGAAGCGTTCGTCTCGTGGGACGAACAGGACAATCCAGACGCGAACCCGCCCGGCTACCGCAAACACGGCGACGACCACCTACGCTCGACGGTGACGTGGAAAAATCAGGGCTTCAAGCTCGACACCCAGTACAACCGTGTGCATCTCTCGAAAGGCAGGAACATGAAAGAGTCGCGTTATGCCGCCGGCTACACCTTCTCTAATATCCCAACGTGTGAATCCCACGGCTTCAGCCGTGTGGAGGATGTCAAAGGATCGTTGCGACGACTGCGATGACGGCGGCGACGACGTACTGTGATTCGACGGCGACAGTGAGACGATTGTACCGGTCGGTGTGTCCCACGGCTCCGGACAACACGAGCGAGTACGCCGTACCTACGGCGAGACCGATTCCCAACGGCACGCCGATGAGACCGTACTGCACAGCCAGCCCGACAAGCAGTAGCAGAACGACACCGACGCCACAGAGCAGGTGCCGGGTTCGGCGCACCCCGAAGACGACGGGGACTGTCGACACGCCGATCGCAGTGTCCTCGCGGACGTCGCGAACGTTCGGTATCTCCGTACTGACGACAACACCCAAAAAGAAGTACGCGAACGCGAACCCGGCCGCCGGAGTGAACTGGGCGTTCGCGAACGCCAGTGGGAGAAACGTGAGCGTAAACGCCCACGCAAACGCCACGACCGCCGTGTTCACGAACAGGACGTCCTTCAGGCGTCTGAACCCGGTTGTCGACTCGGGGATCCAGTCGGACGCGTACAGGAGCCAGAACAGGCCTGGAAGCAATGTGATCGAAAGCGACAGTGGCCCGCCGAGGATCGACAGCGCAACTGCCACGCTGTATGCCAGAGCGGCTACGAAGTACAACACGTCGGCGTGGCGCCGCGCGAACTCGGCCTGCCGAGGTTTCGCCACGACGTCGCTTTCGGCGTCGGCGATCCTGTCAGTCGAGTAGACGGCGAAGGTAACCAGCCCGATCACGGCCGGAGCAAGGTTGAGCGGAACGGACAGTATCCAGATCGCAATCAGTGCCTGTAGCGAGGCGATGAAAGCCAGATACAGCGAACTGTACCGCACCGTCGCGAGGAACTTCTCCCCGATCGTAACCCCGGAATCACCCCTGTACTTAACGTACGGCCCCTCGTCCGACGGGTTCGGATTGTGGCTCGGCCATCTCTGGTCGTCGTTCGACCCCTTCTCGTCGTTGGGCGGCCACTCACGCTGGTCGTGTTCGGCTGCGTCGTCGACGATCGGCTGTTGTTGAACCATACGGATTCGGAGGACGATCGGACGGAGCGATCACCATCAATTGCACAGCCCACCGTTATAGGCATTTTGTCGGTTTACATATACATTAACAACACCTAACATATACCACATTACAGAAGTAAGGTCAATTACGTACAGTACTTTCTCCGTATTTTGTTTTAGAAAAGATCAGAAAGTAGATTTTCAATATATAATTTATAAAGTACCCATCACACATATTATCAACAGTTGTATTGCCAAATTATCTCTCCGGTCGTCCGTGAATGTAATTCCGTAGATAATTAATAGATCGGCTGACCGTTTCAAGATAGGACGGACCTACGAACTCATCCGGAGTCGCGTTCCTCGCCGTCCGGTTCTAACACCTCGTCGAAGGCGTCGGAGCCAACGTCGGCGGCGATCTTGACGCCGAGCAGGCTCACGATTAGGCCGGCGATAATAAACGCCGCGAGTCGCTGGAGCGCCGGGATCGTCACGCCGAGCAGTTCGAACGAAGCGAGGATCGCCTCCTGTTCGAGGAAGTAGCCGGCGAACCCGCGGACGACGAGCCCAATCGCAACTACCACGAACGGGAGGTTGAGATACGGCGTCCGAATCCCCTCCTCGCGGATCGCTTCATCGAGGAGGCGCCCGGTACTCGCGGTCAACGCGGCGGTCGCGAGCCACGGGACGCTGCTGTAGGCAAACTGCATCACCGGGACGATCGTCCGGGCTTCACCAGAAAGCTCCGAAGCCGACAGTGCGCCGAAGAAAGCGCCGACGAGCGCGAGCCCGGCGGCAACCACGTAGGTGACGATCGACACCTGGCCGGCGTACAGCGCCTCGCGGGCACGGTCCGGCGCGTGGGAGACGTGCTCGTCGATCGCCATCCCCTTGTACAAAAGCGCCGCGCCCAGCAGTCCCGCCAGTCCCGCGAGCGCGACCGCCGGCGAAAACTGCAACAGCAACACCGGCAACAGAAGCAGCGCGATCCCCAGCGGCACCAGCACCGTCGAACGGAGCTCCTCGTCGGCGAGGAACTGCTTGAGGAGGTAGTAGGTCGATTCGATGTCCCGGCTCTGTCTGACCACGACACGCGACACCCCGTCGACCGGGATCCGACTCTCGACGATCGGGATGATCCGCTCGTCCTGTGCGCTGTCGACGACGACGATCGCGGCGTCGGGATCGTACCGCTCGATCAACTCCTCCAACTGTGCGGCGATCGATCGATCCGCATTCACCATCGAGTCCCCGCCGCCAGAGACGACGGCGACGACGGAGTCTTCCTGTTCGTCCCGGAGATCCCGAGCAATACGCAACCCTTCGAGCAGACAGTTCACCGTCGAGTCCTCGGGATCCACGAGGCCGATCTCGGTCACGAGCGATCGAACCGCCTCCCACCCCGACACCGGCATTCGGACCCCCGTGTTCCGGGCGATGTCGTTCGACCGGTCCACACAGCACACGAGCGTCGTCACGTGCGAACCGAACGCCCCCTGTGATAAAAACTCTCCCCCGAAACCGACTGTTCGTCACCCGTTCTCGCGGAGGGTGACCGGTTCACTCCGGTCAGTTCGTGCCGACGGAGTCACTCCGGCCGAGGCCGAATGAGATCCGCAAGCGCCGCGAGCAGCCCGAGCAGCCATCCGGTCGGGACCGCGAGCGCGAACCACATCAGCGCGAAGCCCTCCCCCTCGACGAAGAGGTACTGCGCGCGCAGCGAGAACGTCGCCCGGAGCCACTCCGAGAACCCGCCCACCACGAGCACGGTGTCGAGGATCCAGATCGCAAGCTCCTCGCTTGGATCGAAGATCAGCGCCTGCAGCGCCGGGACGAAAAGCGCCGCCACCACCGGTGGCAGGAAGATCGCCGTGAGCGCGAACGGATACGCGAAGACGACGCTGGTTCCCCGGCCGCCGATCCGGGAGAAGAATACGGCCGCGCCCGCCGAGACGACGGCGACGACGCTGGCGGCGACGACCGCGAGGAACTCCTCCCAGGGGAGCTGGAAGTGGGCCGCAACCGACAGCGCCCCCCAGACGACGGCCGCCAGCAGCACGGCCCCGACGATGCCGAGCCTCGTTGCCGCGCTGTCGAGCTTGCTCGCGTTGTACCGTACCGCGACCCCGACGAGCAACAGCGGGTAGCCGATCGCCACGAGCGGGACGCCGACCGTCGCCCACCCGTAGTAGGCGATCTCCTGTACGGTGGTCTCTGGTTTCCACTTGCCGAGGACGCTCCCGGGGTCGAGCTGCCGCGGAAACGCGAGCTCCATCCACGTCTCGTGGAGCCGCACGAGGTCGATACGGATCGCGTCCCCCAGTCCGGACGAACGACGAGCCTCCATCGACTGTGAGTGTATCCTCACTCTACCTGAAGCTTGCGCTCGACGGAGACGTCCCGGCGCCTCGCGCTCCGGGAGCGTTTTACTCGACGGGCCCAAAGCCCAGCCAATGCCGGCGTTCACGCGAAACGCGTACGACGAGCTCATCTCCCGCGCAAGGCGGGGCGGCGACAGGGAAGTCTGTGGCGTGCTCGGCGGGAGGCCGACGACTGGGCTGTCTGAACCGGTCGTCGGTTCGGTGTATCCGGTCGACAACGTGGCCGACGCGCCGCGCACCCGGTATGAACTCGATCCGGAAGGGCAACTCGAGGCGATCGAAACGCTGGAGGACCGCGGGGAGACGCTCGTCGGCTTCTATCACTCCCACCCCCGTGGACCTCCGGTACCCAGCGAGACGGACGTCGGGGCGGCGACATGGCCCGGGGCGTCGTACGTGATCGTCGCGCTCGGCGGGGAACCGTACATCGGCTCGTGGCTGTGGGACGGCGAGGAGTTCGACCAGGAACTGGTCCGGATCGTTGTCGACGAGCGGGACAGATAGGCCGCACGTCACTGGAACCACAAGGCGTCGGCCCGGACAGAACGATTCAAAAGTCCCCACCCCGAACGGACGGACATGGTCGAGGAACTCACGCCCGAGGAAGTGAAAGCCAAGGTGGACACAGGAGAGATACAGGTGATCGACATCCGCGACGAACGGGCGTTCGAAGAGGGGCACGTTCCGGGGGCGGTGAACGTTCCGATGAGCGAACTCCCGCGGGCAGTCGACCAGGTCGACTGGGAGGAAGAGATCGTCTGCGTCTGTCCGATCGGGCAGTCGTCGATCCAGGCGGCGAAGCTGGTCTCGAGTTTCGAGGGCGTCGACGACGACGCGAGAGTGACCAGCATGAAGGGCGGGTACCGTGCGTGGGACTACGAGCTCGAATCAGGCACCGGAACCGGCGAGGCGGACGCCGAAACGGAGTCTACTCCACAGTAGCTGGCGACTTCGACGTTAGTATTTCGGCTCCGCACCACAGATCTCGTAGACGTCCTGGAGAATCTCGTCCCGCCGACGCTGCCAGGCGGGGAAGTTGGCGGGGTCGCTCGGATACACCTCGTACTGTTCGATCAGCGCGTCCGCCCGGTTTCTGATCCGGTACAGTTCCAGCAGGGTACCCCAGTGTCCGACGGTGTTCAAAAGCGTTCTGACGGCCGTCGCCGGACCGAGCGACAGGGTTCCGCCCGAGAGAGCGTCGACGAGTTGCTGCCCTGGAACCGATGAGACGACGTCGGTGAGTTCGTCGACGTCGTGTGCGGTGCCCCAGATGTTGTAGAGGTCGGCGGCGGCGAACCGTTTGCCGAAGTCGGTCATCACCTCGCGGTTGTACCGCCACAGCGCCGCCTCGCTCACGTCGCCCGCAGAGATCGCCCGGACGGCCTCCCGGGCGGCCCAGTGGCCGGCCTTCGCCGCGCCGGGGATCCCGCCCCCGGTCGTGGGATTGACGTGGCCGGCCGCGTCGCCGGCCGAAAGGAAGCCGGGCGCGACTGCCGAGTCGTACGGGCGGCGGGTCGGCAGGGCGGCGCCGAGTTTGTCGACGACGGTGGCGTTCCGGAGCTCCGGGTCGCTGGCGACGTGTCGGGCCAGGGCGTCGACCAGATTCATCGCCTCCTCGCTCATCTGGAACCCGACGCCGGCGTTGATCCGGGTGGCCGATCGCGGGAAATACCACAGGTAGCCGAGCTGGTCGGTCGGCGCGAACACGATGGCATCGTCCCACTCGACCGGCTCGGGGAGCTCTAGAAGCTCTCGATAGGCGGAACAGTACTGGGTGTACGAGACGTTCGTGTCGAATGTCGCCCCTGAGAAGTCAACGGCGTCCTGGAGGATCGACAGCGCGCCGGCGGCGTCGATCACGACCGCAGCCTCGTAGGTTTCGACCGCGCCGTTTCGCACCGCCCTGACCCCAGTCACCCGGCCGTCGTCGTCCTGTCGGACGTCGTTTACGACGGTCCCGTACCGGATCTCCGCGCCGAGACGCTCGGCTTCCTCGAGGATCACCTCGCCGTACCGCTTTCGGTCGAGCACGACACCGGTCTCATCGAACTCGATTTCGACGTCCTCGCCGGTTTTCGGGTTCCGGAAGATCCCCCGGCTGATCTCCCCGTTGGTGAACGACTCCTGTTTTAGATACGACAGATCGATCACGTCCGGAAACGCGGCCGCTCCTTTAATCGCGTCGCCGCAAGCGATCCGACCGGCCTCCGCCGCCGGCTTCCGCTCGAGAACCACCACGGAAACCCCGTCGCTGGCGGCGGTCGCGGCGGCGAACGCGCCGGCGGTTCCCCCGCCGACGACGACGATATCGTGGGTCGGCATATCGGAAGTCATTCCGGCGGTGACAAAAGTCTTCTTTCAGCGGATCGTGTCCCGTCTGTGATTTTCCGGTCCGCAGCGAGCGATATTGGTCACTACAGAACACGAAGACGGTTTCAAATTTCGTACCTGCCCGAAAAGTAAAAACCGGTCGGTCGGCTCAACAGTGGTATGGACACAGGTGCGATACCGGGGAACACGTCTGTCGGGCGGCTGCTCGTCGCGGTGGCGCTCGTGGTCGTGCTGGCCGGCTGTGCGGGGGGATCGTACTCGTTTGCCGCCGAACCGGCCTCGATCGACGGGGATGACCTGTCGGACGCCGGCTACGAACACGCAGAGCCGGAGGCGATCGAGATCCACGAACAGTTCGAGGTCGCCGACCAGGGCGTCGAAATCGAGCTCCGTTCGTGGGTCGCCGGCTACGAACGAAGCGCAGGCGACGGGCTCTTTCTGGTCGTGAGCACGCCCGACGCGACGGTGGCGGGCCAGTCAGTGAACCCGCTGGCCCGGCTGTCCGGAACCGAGCTGATCTCGCGGGCGCTGGAGGCGAGTGGCGACGAAGACGGGGAACTGCGCGACGTCGAGGAAGTCGCAGTCGAGGAGCGGACGATTCTCAACCAGGAGTCGTCGGTCCGGAGTTACGAAGGCGTCATGGAGACCGACGAGGGCGACGTGCCGATCGCGTTCCACCTGGCGACCGTCGAACACGAGGGGGACGTGATCGTGCTTTTGGGCGTGCATCCCCAGGCGTTCGACGAACGTGAAACGCAGCTCGGACTGATGGAAGTCGTCGAACACTGAAGCAGACAGACCGACGGCAAAACCGGCGTCAGGTCAGTGGTCGTCCTCGCGCCACTTGTACTCGCATTCCGTACAGATGAAGAATCGCGTCTCGGACTCGTCGGCCGACCGGATCTGCTGCATGTACCAGTGGGCCCGGTCGTTGCCACACTCCGGACAGCGGGCGCTCGTCGTCGGGAGCCCCTGATCCTCGGCGTCGCTCACGTCGACGATCTCCGACTTCTGTTGCCCCTGGGTGGTTGTCATCGCTGCGTCCTCCTCGGCGTCCCGTCCCTCGACGTAGCCGCAGGAGGTACACTCCCAGACGTCGCTCTCCTCGCCGGCCCGCATCATCGAGCCGCACTCATCGCAGAATTTCATGCCCGGCACAAGCGCCGTCGAGCACTTAAATCGACGGAAATCCGTCCGTCTCAGACTGTATGGCCGGCATCGGTCTCCAGCCACGGTAGCAGCCATCCATCGAGGCGGCCGACCGCCGCCGTGGAGGCCACCCCGAGCCCGCCGATCGAGAGCATCCCGACGACGATGTACGGGTACGAACCGCCGGTGTACGCCGACCACGTCAGATATCCGAGGCCGCTCCCACCGGCGAGCATCTCCGCGGCCACGAGATTGAGCCACGCGAGCCCCATTCCGACGTACAGCCCGGTGGTGATCGACGGCAGCGCACCCGGCAGCACGACGTGCCGCACGATGCCGACCGCGTCTGCACCCAGCGACCGAGCCGCCTTCGCGTACTCCTGGTCGACGCTTCGCCCGCCCTCGACTGCGTTGAGCAAAACCGGATAGAACGCCCCGAGAAAGGTGATGAACATGATCCCCGGCTCGGTTCCGGGGATGAGCAGGATCAGCGCCGGGATCCAGGCGATCGGCGGGATCGGCCGGACGAGCTCCAGCGCCGGTAGCGTCAGGTCCCCAAAGGGCTGGTGCCACCCCGCGAGCAGCCCGATCGGCACCGCGATCGCGGCCGCAAGCAGGAACGGGACGTACACCCGGACCGCGCTCGTGAGCGCAGACGAGTGAAACGACGGGTCCACGACGGCGGTCGCGAAAGCGCCGGCGACGACGGGCGGCGTCGGGAGCCCCTGGGCGACCGTCGAACCAACCACCCACCAGACGAACACGAGTCCCGAAAGCGAAACGACCGGGGCGAGTCGGTCGATCGGAACGTCCGGGAGCACTCCGTCGGTCGAGCGAAGCGACGGGAGGCGGTCGGCTGTCATCTCGACGTCCCTCCGGCGATCCCGTCGCTTTCGGCGGAGCTGGTCTCCGTAGCTGACCGGTCGTCCCCGTCGAACTCCGCGCCGGCCTCGCCGTGGATCGACGCGAGCAGTTCTCGCTTCAGTTCGGTGAACGTCTCGGTTGTCCGGGAGTCGTGATCCCGAGGGCGGGACAGCGGGACGTCGACGACTGTTTTGACGGTTCCCGGACGAGCGGTCATCACGACCACACGGTCGGCAAGCAGGATCGCTTCCTCGACGTCGTGAGTGACGAAAAGCGCCGTCGCGTCCGTCTCCCGCCAGGCCGAAAGCAGTTCGATCTGCATCCGGCCTTTGGTCATGGCGTCCAGCGCGCTGAACGGCTCGTCCATCAGCATGATCGACGGCTCGTTTGCGAGCAACCGTGCCAGTTCTGCCCGCTGGGCCATGCCGCCGGAAAGCTGGTTGGGATACGAGTCGGCGAACTCCGAGAGGCCCATTCGATCGAGGAGATCCGCAACGTGATCCGTCGGCCGGTCCCGCATCTTTGGTCCGAACGCGACGTTCTGGCGGACGGTCTTCCAGGGGAACAGCCGGTTCTCCTGGAACACCACCCCGCGCTCTGGGTCGGGGCCCGACACTGGGTCGCCGTCCACCAGGACCCGTCCGGAGGTCGGTTCGACGTGGCCGGCGACGCAGTCCAGAAGTGTGCTCTTGCCACAGCCGGACGGCCCGAGCACGGTGAGGAACTCCCCGGGTTCGATCTCGAGGTCCAGTTCGTCGACGGCGACGACGCGTTCCTCGTCCCCGCCGTACACCTTGGTCAGCCCCTCGATTTCGACGCGGCCGCCGGAATCGGTCGTCACTGTCCCACCCCCGAAGTATCCTCCTCGAGCCACGGGCCGAGTGTCGTCGCCGCCCGCGAGACGATCGCCGTCGAGACCGCACCGAGGAACCCCACCGCGATCATGCCAACGACCACCGACTGGACGTCGACCAGCCGGTACGCCTGGAACACAACGTGGCCGAGGCCGTACTCGCCGGTGATCATCTCGGCGGCGACCACCGTGATCCAGCCGAGACCGACACCGATCGTCACGCCGGTGAGGATCGACGGCAGCGCCGCCGGCAACACGACGTGGCGAAGCGTCTGTCGGTCGCTCGCCCCGAGACTTTCGGCAGCACGGCTGTACTCGTCGTCGACGGATTCGACCCCCCGGATCGTGTTGACGAGCGTGGGGAAGAACGCCCCGAGGAACACCACGAACAGCACCCCACTCCGGACGGTCGGAAAGATAACGAGCACCAGCGGCACCCACGCGATCGGCGGGATCGGCCGGAGGAACTCGAGGGAGGGAAACAGGTAGCGTTCGAACCGCCGGCGCGTCCCGATCAACAGCCCCAGCGGGACGGCGACCGCGACCGCGAGGGCGACACCGCCAGCCACTCGTCCGGCGGTGTAGACGGCGTGGAGGTAGATAGTTGCGCCGTCGGCGACTGGTTCCCCGGCGAGATGCGATGCGACTGCGGCGGCGGTTTCGCCCGGCGAGACGAACACTCCGAACCCCAGCACGCCGAGCCGGACGAACACCCACCACGCCGCAAACAGTGCGACAACTGAGACGCCGCGTCGGACGGGTCGCGGGATCGATTCGATCCCGGCAGTCCCGGTTTCGATCGACCCCGCCAGTCGGCTCCGTCCGGATTCTCCCTTCCAGGGGCGCCACCGCTTGAGGCCGAGCCGGCGCCACCGTTCGAAGTCGACGCTCACGGACGCTCACCCGCGCGGTGTGGATCCCAGTCCACCTCGTCGTCCAGTTCGTCGGTCGCCTCGGCGAGCAAATCGGCGTCGAACCGACCGGAATCCGGCTCGTTGTCGATCACCCCGGCCTCCTCACGCAGGAACGCAGGTCCCGTTTCTGTCAGCAGCTCCCGGGCGGGGTCGACCGACGAGAAGTCGGTGTAAAACAGCTGGCGTTCGACGTCGGGATTGACGTCGAGGTTCTCGTAGAGGGTGGATCTGACGGTGTCGCGATCGAGATCCCGGCTCAGTTCCGCCTCCTCGAGACCCAGATCCAGCGCACGGTCCGGATCCGTGGCGAGCAGGTGTTTCGCCTCGAGTTCGGTCTTGAGCCAGCCTTTCGCCACCTCACGGTTCTCCTCGATCAACGAGTCGGGCATCACCAGCGCCCCCAGGTCCGGCTCGTCGTACTTCGCGCCGGTAAACAGGTACCGGGCGGCGTCGGCCTGCCGAACCACGCGGGCCATCGACGGCTCCCACCCGAAGGCCACGTCGATCGATCCCTCCCGCAGGTTCGTCACGACGGTGTTGATGTCCTGATCGCGGATCGTGACGTCGATGTCCTCGGCCGCGAGAACGGTGAGCAGGAACCGGTGAGACAGCGTCCCCTGCGTGACGTTGACCTCTCTGCCGTCCAGATCTTCGACGGAGTCGATATCCACCCCGTTCCGGACGACACAGAGATTCCCCTGCTGGCCCATCGAGTAGCCACTCAGGCCGACGACCCGGATCGGCGTGTCGTCGTTCGCCGCCGCGATGATCGCTGGGTTGTCGCCCATGTAGCCGAGATCAGTCTGTTCGGAGATGAGTCGATTGACCGTCGGCGCACCCTGCAGGACTGCGTGCCAGTCGACCTCGTATCCGTCCGGGAGGTGCTTTCGCCACAGTTCGCCGTGCCGGATCACCAGCGCCGAGAACGCCTCGCTGTAGTACGGGTGATAGTCGACGGTGATCGTCTCCGAGCCCCCGAACGCGCCGCCGAGACAGCCCGCCAGCGCCGGCAGTCCCGCCCCGGCTGCGACCGCTCCGCCGATCCCTTTCAGGGTGCGCCGTCGAGAGACGTCGCCGGAGCCCTTCAAAACCTCGCCGCACTGGCCGGTCCGTTCCGAGTCGCGTCGTTCCATACGTGCACGAACGACCAGCGCTTGAAAGCCGACCCGTTGCTGGTGACGCTCGCCACCGCTCCCGGATCGAGTCGAAAGTTACCGCTATCGGGAGCCCGTGACCCTCCCTGCCGACCGGTTCCGGAATCCCCTTATAAGCGACCCACGAACGACGGCGCATGGCCCTCACCGAGGAGGAACGAACGCGTCTGGCCGACGTCGTGGCGCTGCAGCCGACGAAGAACAGCGAACTCGGCGATCGGTGGGGACTCGAGTCGGGAAGCGAGGTGCACCGCTACCTGGAGGACCACCTGAACGAGTATTACTACCGCGACGAGAACAGCCTGATCCGGGCGACCGACGAGGCCGCGGAGCTGGTCGACGTCGAACCCGGCGTCGAGTCGGGGACCGCCCCCGGGGACGGCAACGGAACCGTCGGAAGCGGGGACGGCGAGGGAGTCCCAGACGTGATCCGGGTTCCGGAACTGCAAACGCGAATCTTCGCGGTCGTGGCCGGTCCCGAAGATCGCTCCGAGAGCGTTGTGAGCGTGCTCCACAAGCTCAGAGCGGAGTTCGACGTCGACCCCGACGTCGACGAAGTCAGAAAGGGGCTCCGGAGCCTCGAACGGAAAGGCGTCGTCGAGGTCGTCTACCGCACCGTGCCGACGTTCAAACTCGCCGTCGAGCGCGATTCGATCACCGTCGAGACGGCAGAGTGAACGGAATTCGATCACCGTCGAGACGGCAGAGTGAACGAAATTCGATCACCGCTGCCCGGAACCGGCCGGCCGATCACGTCCCGTCCCGGCCTCCCGACCTGGCCCGTTCGCGACGCTTCTGGAGCAGCCGCGTTATCCCCTTCCCTGGGCCCCCGTCGATCGGCCACCCGCGGGTGCGCCAGGCCGGCGGCTCCGGCGAGAACGCCTGACAGTTGCCGGAACATTCCGCAGCCGTCTGTTTTCTCTCCTTCGCCGTACACCACGGGGACAGCAGCCGGCCGTCCCGGCGGAGTTCGAACGCCCGACAGTCGGGACGCATCGTCCGGTGGTAGGAGCGCCACCCCCGGCCGAAAGCCCGTTCGGCGAGCTCGAGCCGTCTGCGCTTGCGATCCTCTGGGCGGTCGCCGTTTTCGGACGGATTACCCGCGTCGAGCCGGCTCGGAAGCCACTCCACGCTGGCGGCTTCCGGTCGGACGCCCGCCGAGAAGTCGAACGCGAGGACGCCCGCCTCGACCGGGAAGTCGGCGAGAAGCGCCCGCTCGACCCGGCCGCCGGTCGTGGCGGTCGCGAGCCACACCTCGTCGGCGAGTCCACGGTCGACGTCGTGCTGGAGCTGGCCCGCAAGCGCCCGGGCCGCAGAGGCGTCCAGGTCCGGCTTGTTCTCGATCGCGACGAGCCGCCGGACCCAGTCCGGATACGGGGCGATCCGTTTGATCTGGATCCGGTTGCCGTTCCGCCGGGTCTCGAGGAGTTCCCGCGCCGCCGCTCTGTGGATCGTCTCCCTGACGTACCGCCACGGGTAGCCGGGGTCCGGAAGGGCGTCGCGGTACCACATCCAGTCGGCGGGGGCGTTCCGGACGACGAACAGGAGATCCGAGTCGAGTTCGCGGGAGCCGAACGCCGCCCGTTCGCGCAGGCCGGCCGGATCCGCCTCGACGATCACCGTGTCCCACCGTCGCTTTCGAGTGCCCAGCTGTCGGGCGACGACGGCGGCTCGCGGGACGTCGGACGCCGCGTTCGATCCTGCCGGGGGCCAAGCAAGTTCCGCCCAGCGGCACACCCTGAGTTCGAACGCGAACTCGCCGCCGGTGGAACTCATCGTCTCCCGGAGGATCGTGGCCGGCTCATCCGGTCCACTCCTCGAAGCGGCCGTACACGCCCTTCGAGAGGTAGCGTTCGCTGGAGTCGGGGAAGACGGTGACGACGACGTCGTGAGGAGCCTCCAGCTCCCCCTCGCGGATCGCCCGGGCGACCCGCCGTGCGGCGACGCTGTTTGCGGCGGACGAAGAGGCGACCAGCTGTCCTTCCTCGGCTGCGAGCCGCTGCATCTCCTCGTGGACGTCCCGGTCGGAGATCGCGTACACGTCGTCGACCAGTTCCGGATCGAACAGTTCGTTTGTCGAGGTGTCGTGCGTGCCGATCCCCTCGGTCTTGTACTCCCCCTCCTCGACATCCCGGCCGAGGAACTCCCGGAAGATCGAGCCCTCGGGTTCGACCGCGATCACGAGCGTGTCGGGGTGTTGCTCGCGGGCGTACCGACCCATCCCCATCAGCGTACCGCCCGTCCCACAGCCGGCGACGACGGCGCCGACCTCCCCGCCGAGCGCCTCGTAACACTCCGGCCCGGTGGTCTCGTAGTGCGCTTCGGCGTTCAGGGGGTTTTTGAACTGCTGTGGAACCGCGGCGTTGTCCAGTTCGTCGGCGAGTTCGTGTGCCCGCTGGATGGCAAATCCCATCCCGTCCTCGGTGGGCGTGTTGATCACCTCGGCGCCGAGTGCACGCATTAGCTGTTGCTTCTCGACGGCGAACCCCTCCGGCACGACGAAGACCGCCTCTAAGTCGAGCTGTCCGGCCGCGACTGCCAGCCCGATCCCAGTATTGCCGGCGGTGGGTTCGATCACCGTTCCGCCGGGGTCGAGATCGCCCCGTTCGAGCATGCGTTCGAGCATGTACTTCCCGATGCGGTCTTTGATCGATGCGCCGGGGTTGAACGACTCCAGCTTCGCGTAAACCGGCACCTCCTCGGAGGACGCCCGAACGCGAACCAGCGGCGTCTCGCCGACCGTCTCCAGCACGGAACCGAGCGGTTCCCGGTGGGTCGTCATACCCGGGGAAACGACAGCCCGGCTTGAGTAAGTTGCCATCCGGGCGAGGTGCCCGGCACGAAGGAGTTCCGGAGTTCCTGATCACTCGTGGGTGTATCCACGGTCCGGCAACGGCCGCGAGTCCGACTCCCCCGGCCCGCCGACGACCGTCACTCCCTCCCCCGGGTCGGTGACCCGCCCTACCAGCGTGAGTGGCACCGGACAGTCCTCCCTCGCGGCAGCGACCGCGGAGTTCGGCAGCGTACAGACGAGTTCGAAGTCCTCGCCGACGTGGACGGCTCGCTCGAACCGTGTTTCGGGGTCTGCAGACAGGTTTTCGAGCTCCGGGTGCACCGGGAGCGCGTCGGCGTCGATCCGGAAGCCGCAGTCGCTCGCCGCAGCAAGCTGGTGGAGCGACCGGGCGAGCCCGTCGCTCGAGTCCATCATCGCCGTCGCCGTGGCGGCGAGCGCCCGACCGGCCTCGATGCGGGGTTCGAACCGGAACAGCTCGTTCGCTCTCTCGACGTCGCCGGCGTCGAACAGGTCGAGGGCCGCCGCCGTCCGGCCCCACTCGCCGGTGACACAGACGGCATCCCCTGGCGACGCTCCCGATCGCGGGACGGGGTCGTCGGTCCGCCCGACGGCAGTCGACGTCACCGTCAGCTCCCGGTGGGTGTCCAGGTCGCCGCCGACGTAGTCGGTGCCGACACGATCACAGACGTCCCGGGCTCCCTCGAGGAAGTCCACGAGCGGTTCCTCCTCGAGCGCCGTCGGTGCGTAGGCGGCCACCGCCCCGAGTGGTTCCGCCCCCATCGCGGCGACGTCGGACAGGGAGACGCCGACCGAGCGCCACCCCACCGTGTACGAGGTCGTCCCCGCTGGGAAGTCCGTCGACGCGTGGAGCATGTCGGTCGTGAGGACCAGCCCGTCGACGACCGCGCAGTCGTCGCCCGCGGACGGCAGATCGGCGGCGAGCAGTCGGAGCGCGTCGCGTTCGTTCACGTGCGTGTGTCGGCAGGATCCCTTAAAAGGAGTTTGCACCCGAAAGCCGGGGAGCCGACACCGAGCCGGAGACAGTCGACGGTTGTTTAAAAGCGTCGGACGCAACGTCCCGTATGTCGCGTCGCGAGCGCCTCCGGACGCTTCTGGGGTTTACTGCAGCGGTCGCGATCGTTGCGGGGCTCGCGGTACTGGTCGGGGTCGAGGAGTTTTTAGCGGCGCTGGTCGCGGCCGACCTCGCGCTCGTGGGCGTCGTCGGAGTCGTCACACTCGGGTGGTTCCTCGCGTGGGGGATGGCGCTTCGATCGGTGCTTTCGAGCCTGGACAGTCCAGTCTCGCGGTTTCGGGGATTTCTGTTGTACGGCGTCGCCGCCTTCGCCAACAACGTCACACCGTTCGGCCAGGCGGGCGGCGAGCCGGTGACGGCGTTGTATCTCTCCCGAACGACGAAACTGGAGTACGAACGTGGTCTGGCGGCGATCGCGAGCGTCGACACCGTGAACCTCCTGCCGTCGACGGCGTTTGCCCTCGTGGCAGTGCTCTGGCTCGGCGCCACGGCGACGGTGGGCGAGGACGTCCTGCTGGCGGCGGTCGCGGCCGCCGTGGCCGGCCTCACGCTTTTGATCCTCGCTACATTCGCCTGGCGGTTTCGGGCCCGCCTCGCCGATGCGATCGCGCCCCGGATCGCCGGCGGGCTCTCGCGGCTTGCGAGCGTGATACCCAGCCTGTCGGCGCCGACGACCGACGGGATCCGCCGGCGGATCGACGGCTTCCTCGGGGCGATTCGGCGCGTCGGAACCGACCGCCGGCGGCTCGCAGTTACCGTCTCGTGGTCGACAATCGGCTGGGCGTGTCAGGTGCTCGCGCTGTGGCTCGCCTTATGGGCGGTCGGTGCGCCGATCCCGATCGCCGTCGCAGCGCTCGTGGTCCCGCTGGGGGCGGTCGCGGGCGGCCTCCCGCTGCCGGGCGGCGCCGGCGGGATCGAGGGGGCGCTCGTCGCGCTGCTCGTGGCCGCCCCCGTCGAGGTGACTGCGGCGGCGGCGCTTGCGGGCGTGATCGTCTTCCGCGGGTTCGTCTACTGGCTCCCGGTCGTCGTCGGGGGAACCGTGGTGGGGCTCAACACCGTCCGGGAAGCCGGCCGGATCTAACTGCTGGACGACCCTGATCTGTCGCCCCACGTTGGTCAGTCACGCGGTCGCGATCGCTTACGGAAGTTCAATTCGCGGTTCAGCGCGGAGAGGATGTCAACAGTGATTCTCGGGTCAGTCCCCGTCGGTCGGCGTCCCGCGCGGGAGTTCGATCGTGACGAGGTTCCCCCGCGGTTCGACCTCGCGTACGGTGATCGTTCCGCCGGATCGGGCGACGATCCAGTAGACCAGCCACAGCCCCAATCCGCTGCCGTGTGAAAGCTGGTTCGGCGGTCGACCGTTCTCGAGGACTGCCCGGTCCATCTCCGATATCGCGGGGTTTTGGTCCCTGATCGAGACGTGGACCGACTCTGTCGCTTCGGTAATGCGGATCTCGGCGGACGGCCGTTCCACGTCGGCGTGTTCGACTGCGTTTTCGAGGAGCTCGTCGATCGCATCCCCGAGGTTCGGCGAGGCGGTGGCGACCGCCGACGCGGGCGCCACGACGTCGACGCTGGCGTTCGGGTGACGGTTTTCGATCCACCTTGCAGCCGCCCGACAGCCGGCCGCCACGTCCATCGTTTCCCTGTCGGTTCGCTTCCTGAGGATCTCGGTGACTGCCCTGGATTTCTCCGCAGTCTCGAGCAGTCGTTCGACCGGGGTGAGGATCCCGTCGGCCAATTTTACGGTCTCCCCGTTCGTTTCCTCGCGGATCTGCGCTGCCCGGCCGTGGACGACGTTCAGTTCGTTGCGGATGTTGTGTCTGAGCAGTCGATCGACGACTGCGAGGTGTTGCTCCCGCTCGGCGTCGTCGGTGACGTCCCGCATGATCGCGACCGCTCCTCGTACTGCATCGGCGCCGTCGCTGGAGGCGTCCGTAGGGCCGGCGCAGTCGGCAATGCCGTCGCTCCCGATCGGATAGTACCGGACGTCGAGAATGCGATCCCCCTGCTGGTCGTGGGTCCGCCGCATCCGGTATTTGACGGAGTCGCCCGCGAGCGCACGCTGGATCCGGTCGCTCGCCGCGTCGTAGGTCTCCTCGTCGACAACGTCTCTCACCGTGAGCCCGTCGACCGAATCGGGATCGATACCGTGGAACCGACAGTACGGCCCGTTCGCAAACACGAGGCGTTCGTCGGCGTCACACGCCGCGATCAGGTCGTAGGCGCCTTCGACTGCACATTTGTACTGGACGAGCTGCTCCTCCCGCCGTTTCAGCTCGGTGAAGTCTCGACAGATCGCGATCGTTCCGGCCAGTTCGTCGCTCTCGTCGTAGAAGGGGTACCGGAGAGTGTTGAACGATCGTTCCTCCTCGGTGCCGGGAAACGACGGGGAAACCTCATAGGAGACCGATTCCTCGCGTTCGAGCACCTCGCGCTTCCGGTCGGCGACGAACGCGGCCGACTCCGCGTCCATGAACGCGAACTCGTCGCGGCCGACGAGTTCGTCGGTGGGGACGCCGGTGTGCTCGCTTACGGCCTCGTTTGCCACCACGAAGTTCCCGTCGAGATCCTGCAGCATCACCGGATCTTCGAGCTGCTGCACGATCGTCTCGTACACTTCGAGGTCGCGAGAAAGCCGTTTGTACTCGGTGATTTCGTTCTGGATCGCGACGAACTCCGTGATCTCGCCGGTTCCGTTCCTGATCGGTGCGATCGTCTGGTTTGCGTAGTACAGCTCCCCGTCGGCACGGTGGTTCGGGACCTCCTCGCGCCACACCTCGCCCGCGAGGATGGCTCCCCACATCCGCTCGTAGTACTCCTCGGGGAGTTGTCCCGACTTGAGGATTCGCGGGTTGCGTCCGATCGCCTCCGCTGCGTCGTAGCCGGTGAGTTCTTCGAAGGCCGGATTGACGTACTCGATGGTACCGTCGGTGTCGGTGAAAAACACCGCCGAGGCGGACTGCTCGACGGCTCGACGGAAGTACGCGGCGTCGAACGTATCGTGTGCGATAGAGTCTCGCTTCGTCGACTCGTTTTCGGTCCGTTCGGTATCGTCCGCTCGTCTGTTGCTTTCGGGAAGCGAACCGCCGCGGGTCCCCGACTGCATATTGTCCTCGAATGTATCGTGAGTCATGATAGTGAACCGCAGAACCTCGGCCCGTGTACCCAAACTCTATCCGACTGCTCAACGGAGAGATCTGTACGTGACCTGGCGATCTCGGTGTCTGTATATACATTCAGCCGAAGAAGAATAAACGTTCTGTGAGATCGAATGGCAGGATATTACCCGAAAACGACCCACGGAGTGGCCCTCTCCCGGGAAAATAGCCTCACTCCGTTACGTCCCGGATCCAGGTCAGCCCGGCGATCGCCTTCGGGAACCCGATCGTGGGGATAGCCAGGATCGCCGCGTGTTCGAGCGTCTCCGGGTCGACCCCTTCTTCGAGCCCCCGCCGGACGTGCGAGTGGACCGCCCCCTCCGACTCGGCGGCGATCGCGAGCGCGAGTTTGACCAGCCGCTTGGTCTCGTCGTCGATCGGGCCTGCCGCAGCGCACGCCTCTCCGAGGTCGGCGTAGGCGTCCCACACGTCGCGGTGCTCTGTCGCGAATTCGCCGGCCGAGGCGGGCAGCTCCTCCGGATCGTCGATCTGATCTGACATGCGATTAACTATCACGTCGAGTGGTAACATATCTTTCCCTGTCGACGACGAAACGACCGAGTCCCGGCGAGCCGAGGAAACGAAAACGTGTTCGCGCAACGACGATGGGCCGGACGTCACGGCGATAGGACGACCGAAATGGTTACTACGTGCGTAGTACTTATTTGAAGAATACGGACGCGCGATCGGAGTCGAGAACGGCGAGACGGTGTCGGTCTCGTCGCGGGGGAACCGGGACGAGAAATCACTGCGATCGGAACACGAACGAGATACACGATGCGCACAGCGATACCCGAACACGAACGCGACAGGGGAGCAGAGGAGTGGTACCCGGGAGAACGCCGATCGACGGAGGGCCTTTTCAGTGGCGACGCGGGACGGCTGGTGTACGTCGATCGGAACGGGTCGCTGCGGGATTACTCGGCGGCGACGCTCGGATTACACGGGATCGAACGCTCGCGGCTGGGCGTCCGCTCCCGCGAAGGGACGAACTGGTTCGACGAGCTGGAGACGAGCAGACAGGCCTACGACGGGGAGACGACGGTGGTCGTGACCGAGCACGACGCTGGATCGTACACGATCAGGCAGTACGATTACACGCTCGACGGGGCGCACCTGACCCACTTCGAACTCCACGGGGAGGTGCCCGACCGGGCGCGGATCGTCGCGGCAGTGCAGTTCAGGCCGGACGGCCAGCGCCGGAGCACCGGACTGCTCCGCCACGAGGACGTCCTCGAGGTGTTTCACGACGCCGAACACGACTACGTGACCGCTTCGACCGGGCTCGACAGGGCGATCGGCCGTCCCCGCGAGTGGTTCGAATCGTTGTCGACGACGGGAGTGGCTGACCCTGCAGGCGGCGCTGCCGACGACGGGGAGAGCAACGGCAAGGAGGACACCGACGACACGGATCTCGAGTACGCCCGCGAGGAGAACGGCGTCCATCACCCGCTTTCGGACACCGTCCTCCTCGAGGTGCCGCTCTCGGACGACGGCGACTTCCTGCAGACGACGCTCGTCACGCTGCTTGCCGACAACCGCGAGACCGAACGCGAGGACGCACTGGCCCGCGTCAGGGCCTTTGCCGATCACTACCAGACCGACCGGCAGATCCGCAACCGCGCGATCGCGGCGGTCGATCCCGACGTTGCCGGCGTCCCGTACCGCGAGGCGATCCGGACGGACTTCCGGGCGATCTCACTGTTGACGGCACCGACGGGGGCCCGGATCAAAGGCCCAGAATACGACCCCTCCCACGTTCACTCCGGCGGCTACGGCTACGCCTGGTTCCGCGACGACGCCGCCGTCTCGCGACGGCTGCTCGATCTCGAGAGGACGTTCGATCTCGACCTGGGCGACCGCCATGCGGACGCCTGTGACTTTTATCGCCGAACACAGCTACCGGACGGGAGCTGGCCACAGCGGGTGTGGGCCCACAACGGATCGCTCGCGCCGGGATGGGCGAACGACCGCGTCTCCGGTGAGGGTCGGATCCACCAGCCGGACGGGACCGCAAGCGTCCTCACATACCTCGCGACGTACCTTCGGACAGCAACCGACGCCCCGGAGCGCGCTGGGTCGATCGAGGGAACGATCGAACGCGCGTTCGAGGCGCTTGTCGACGATCTCGACGCGGACGGGCTCCCCGGGAACTGCCAGGGGGTCTGGGAGACCGAGATCGGCCGCTTTACCCACACGGCCGCGGCGTTCCTGGAGGCGTTTTCCGGGGTCGCCCGCGCGCCGGTCGACGAGGAGCTGAAAGCGGAAGCGCGACGGCGGGCCGACGCGATCTACGAGCGGCTGGACGACCGGTGGGACGGCGACCGCTACCTCCGCAAGCCCGGGGACGAACGGTTCGACGCCGCCACGCTCGCGCTCGCGAGCGCCCACCGGGAGTACGCCACGCTCCGCGACGGGATCGACGCCGACCGGCTCGACCGGCTCGAAACCCACGTCGAGTCCACGATCGATGGGCTCCGCCGTGGCGGGGGGGGCGGCGTCTCCGGGATGGCACGCTACCAGGGCGACGACTGGCGTCGGCCGTCCGACGCCGGCGAGAAGATCTGGCCGCTTTCGGTCGCGTGGGCTGGGGAAGCCAGCGCCGACCTGGGTGTGCTCTTGGCATCGGCCGGCGAGGACGACGCGTCCGCCTCCGCGTTCGAGCGGTCGCGGGATCTGCTCTCGCTTCTGGCCCCGGACGGGCCGCTTTCGGGGCCAGGGGGTTCGCTTCCAGAACAGACCTTCGACGACGGCTCGCCCGACAGCGCCGTCCCGTTCGCGTGGGCTCACGCGCTCCGGGCCGGGACCGTCGCCCGACTCGCGGCGGCCGACGCCGTCGGCGTCGAGGCCGAACCGACGCAAGTGACCGGCCCGGCGGGGCATTCGACGTGGACCACAGGCGAGACGTACGGCGTCGGGACCGCCTGCGATCACAACGCGTCGGATCCCTCCCGCGTGTGGTTCACGCTGACGGAGGGAGCCCTGACGGAGCCCCGGTTCCCCCGCGTCGATCTGATGAACTTCCGCACGATCGACTTCCTCGTCGTCGACGCCGACGCCGAGTCGTCGTACACCGCCCGAACGCACAACGAAACGCGGACCGACGACGACGCCGAGACGATTTCCCGATCCACCGAGATGGTCGGCACCGAGGGGCCGGTGTACAGACAGACGATCGCAGAGACCGGCCGCGACGGCCACGAGTGGGAACTGGTCGTCGAGTACGTGACAGACCCGGGAAGCGAGTCGATCCTGCTGGACGTGAGCTTCACCGCCCGCGACGGGAACGGCTACGACGTGTACGTCGTCGGAAACGCGGCGCTTTCGGGGTACATGCGAGGAACCGAAGCCCGTACGGTCGCAGACGGCGACGGCTACGCGCTGGCAGCCAGTGAGACCGGTGCCGCCGAGGACCCCGCGATCGTCGACACCGACGGCGAGCCCTACCGGGTCGCCGCCGCGATCGCCTCGCGGCGCCAGTTCGAGTGGGCGACCGTCGACCGGTCGGGAAGCGACGGTCTCGTCGGCCTGTTTGCCGACGGCACCCTCCCCGAACCCCGGGGGGAGACCGAGCCGGGACACGCCGTGCTCGTCGGTCGGCTCGGGACTGACGTCGGCTCGCTCGCGGACCTCGTCTCCGTCGGGTTCGCCGAGGAGGCCGACGTCGACGACGCAATGATGGAAGCCAAACGGACGCTCGATGCGGGCTACGTGTCCGTCCGGGAGGCGTACCTCGACGGGTGGCGGTCGTACCTCGACCGGTTCGAGCCGCCCGAAAGCGTCGCCGGGGATCCGGACCTCCGCCGGCAGTACCGCGCGGCGATCGCGGTGCTGAAAGCAGTCGAGGACAAGACGTTCACCGGCGCCGGGATCGCGAGCCCGTCGGTTCCGTGGGGCGAGGCAGTCGACGCGACCGATCCCCGCGACTTCGGCTACAACTTCGCGTGGGCCCGCGACCTCTATCAGGTGTTTTCTGCGCTGCGGGCGATCGGCGACGTCGAAAGCGCCGTCGACTCCCTCGAATACATTTACGAGTACCAGCAGCGCGTCAACGGCTTCCTGCCGCAAAACACCTACCTCGACGGCCGGACGCGCTGGGGCGGCGAACAGCTCGACAACATCTCGTTCCCGTCGGTGATGGCCTACCAGCTCGCGGACCATCACGGGATCGGCTTCGAGGACGTGAGCTACGACTACGGCAACGTCCGCGGCTCCCTGGAGTATCTCCTCCGGTCGGGCCCCAGATCCGGCCAGGAGCGGTGGGAGGAGGAAGCCGGCTACTCGCCGTCGACGATCGCCGCCGAAATCGCGGGGCTCGCCTGCGGGGCGTCACTGGCCGACGGGGAGGGGGAACGCGCCGACGCGCTTTCGTATCTGGCTCACGCCGACGACTGGCGCGCTCGCGTCGACGACTGGTGTGCCACCGCGGGCACCGGACGGTTCGAGCCGGCGCCCTACTACGTGCGGGTCACCCGCAACGGAAACCCCGACAGCGGCGTCCGCCGCGAACTGGCGAACAACGGACCGACCCTCGACGAGCGGGAGATCGTCGACGCCGGCTTCCTCGAGCTCGTCAGGTTGGGGATCCGGGATCCGGACGATCCGCCGATCGAAAACTCCGTGGCGGTCGTCGACGACGCGATCCGGACGGAGACCCCCCACGGCCCGGCGTGGTACCGGTACAACGGCGACGGCTACGGGGAGATCGGCGACACGGAACCCGACGAGGGGGCCCCCTGGGGAACGAACCGGAACGGGAGCGGCCGGCTGTGGCCGATCTTCACCGGCGAGCGCGGCGAGTACGAGCTCCAGCGGGGCACCGACGGCGGCGAGCTCGATCCCAGCGCGTTGCTCGAGACGATGGCGGGATTCGGAAACGACGGACGGATGTTGCCAGAACAGGTGTGGGATCGCGAATACCCGACCGAGTACGGCTGGGAGTTCGGCGAGGGAACCGGTGCGGCGACCCCGCTGGCCTGGAGCATGGCCGGGTTCGTTCGGCTGGCCCACGGCATCGACGCCGGCGAACCCGTCGAGACCCCCCGGTTCCTGGCCGAACGGTACCGGGAAGGTGACGCCCCCGAGGGACCGTCGCTATCGATCGCCGAACCCGCTGTCGAAACGAACGACGACGGGTCGACAGTCGTCGCGGTGTCGGGCGAAACCGACGGCGACGAGGTCGTCGTCTGGGCGCCAAACGAGACGATTTCGGTTCCGGTCGACGACGGCACCTTCGAGACCGCCCTCGAGGTCGAACCCGGTGCAGACGAGATCCGCGTGATCGCCGCGAGCGACGCGACGGAGCTGGTCGACGTCGGGACGACGATGGCGCCGGTCGATCTCGGGGACGTTCACGGGGAGCAATGACCGACTTCGAGCGGCGATCGGGGGTGTTCTGCCATCCCACCGCGCTTCCCGCCCCGGGCGGGATCGGGACGATCGGCGCGCCCGCTCGACGCTTCCTCGACCGGATCGCTGAGGCTGGCCAGTCACTGTGGCAGCTGTGTCCGCTCGGGCCGACCGTCGGAATCTACGGCAATTCGCCGTACCAGACGTGTTCGGCGTTCGCAATCGACCCGTTGTTGATCGACGTCGATGAGCTGGTCGATCGGGGGCTGCTCTCTGCAGACCGTGTCGAAACCGAGCGCGACGGGTCTCCGAAGCTGTCCGACGACTGCGTCGACTACGACGCCGTCCGGGAATACAAACGACCCCTGCTTCGGGAGGCGTACCGGAGCTACCGGGAGCAAGGACCGTCCGACCTCGTCGAAACTGTCGAGGCGTTCGACTCGCGGGCAGAGTGGCTCGGGGATTACGCCCTCTACAGGGCACTGAAGGAACGGTTTGGCGATCGGTCCTGGACCGACTGGCCGGCTGAGTTCCGCCGTCGGGAGCACGACGTACTCGAGCGTGCCCGCGACGAGCTGGACGACGAGATCGGCTATCGGATCTTCCTGCAGGCGGTCGCCCACGACCAGTGGTATCGGCTCCACGAGTACGCGACGGATCTCGGGATCGACGTCGTCGGCGACGTGCCGATCTACGTCGCACACGACAGCGCCGACGTGTGGGCCCACAGGGAGCTGTTCGAACTGGACGCCGACGGGGAACCCGCCGTCGTCGCCGGCGTTCCACCCGGGATCGACGACGACGGCCAGAAGTGGGGGAACCCGGTGTACGACTGGGACGCGCTGTCGACGACCGGCTACGCCTGGTGGGTCGACCGACTGGCGTGGACCCTGGATCTCGTCGACGTCGTCCGGCTCGATCACTTCCGGGGGTTCGAGAGCTTCTGGGCGATCCCCGCCGACGCACCCGCACGCGAGGGGGAGTGGCGACCGGGGCCCGGACGGGACCTGTTCGAGACGATCGAGCGGGCGGCGGATCCGGTCAAGGAGGGGCTGCCGGCAATCGCCGAGAACCTGGGTCACGTCACCGACGAGGCGGAAACACTCCGCCGGGAGCTCGCCGCCCCGGGAATGAACGTCATGCAGTACGCCGACTGGTGTACCGACGACCACGGCTACCAGCCACACACGTACGACGCGGACAGCGTGGCGTATCCGTCGACGCACGACACCGACACCGTCCGCGGCTACTACGAGTCACTCGAGGGGGGACACCGGGATTGCTTACACTACTACATGGCAACCGACGGGAGCGAGATCCACTGGGAGTTCATCGAGGCGGCGTGGGAAAGCGACTCCGTGTTCGCGATTGCGCCGCTACAGGATCTGTTCGGACTGGGAAGCGACGCCCGGTTCAACACGCCCGGTACCCTCGCGGGAAACTGGGAGTGGCGGTGTCCGTCGGCACTGCTCGCGGAGTTCCCCGCCGAACGGCTGCGTGAATTGACCGGGCGAACCGGCCGGCTGCCGGAGAACTAGCGCTACTCGTACTCGCGTTTGAAGCTGAGGAACTCCGCCTTGTGGGCCTGCTCGTCGGCGAGCAGCTCGACGGCGAGGTCCTCCGTCACGTAATCGCCCGCCTCTGCAGCGGCCTCGACGAGTTCCTCGTAGGTTTCGATCGCGTCGGATTCGGCCTCGAGGACGCCGTCGATCACCGAGAGGACGTCCGCGGTGTCCTCGGGCGGCTGGAGGGACTCCTGTGCCGCGGAGAACTCCATCGACGCGGGGGGGCGCTCGCCGTAGTAGCGCAGCCGGTAGCCGAGCTCCTCGGCGTGGCCCAGCTCCTCCTCGATGTCCTCCTTGAGCGACTCGGCGACCTCCTCGCCGCGGATCGTCTCGAGCAGGATCGCGTTGGCCATGTAGTTCATGACCGTCTCCATCTCGTCGTTGTACGCCTCTTTGAGCAGTGAAACTACTTCGTCTGCCATTACGTTCTCCCTTCGTGGAGGAGCCTGAAAGAGGTACGTGTTTCGTCAGGCGACGTGCAGTTCCATCCGTCGAAACGCCGATAGTTCCAGGGGAATCGAACGCCTATCGACCGTCGTGAACAGTTCGTGACGCTACTGATATACGGTGCCTACGGATACACGGGCGAGCTAGTTGCGGCGGAAGCCGTCTCCCGGGACGTAGACGTCGTCGTGGCCGGGCGGGACAGACAGCACGTCGCCGCACTCGCGGACCGTATCGACTGTGACGGGGCGGTGTTCGGACTCGACTCCGGGCTGGCTGGCGACGCTGCCGACTCCATCGTGCCGAACCTCGAGGGCGTCGACGCCGTGTTGAACTGTGCCGGGCCGTTCGTGGACACCTACCGGCCGCTGGTCGAGGCGTGTCTCCGGACCGGCACGCACTACCTCGACGTCACCGGCGAGATTCCGGTGTTCGAGGCGATCGCCGCCCGGGACGCGGAGGCAGCGGCTGCCGGCGTCTGTCTGCTCCCCGGCGTGGGGTTCGACGTCGTGCCAACGGACTGTCTGGCCCGCCATCTGTACGACCGGTTACCGACCGCGACGCGGCTCCGCCTCGGGTTCGACCCGTCGGGAACTGTCTCCCGTGGGACGCTCGCGACGGCGATCGAGCAGTTCGAAGCGGGCGGGAAACGGCGCCGCGACGGCGAGATCGTCGACGTCCCGGTCGGCAGGGGACGCCGACGAATCGACTTCGGCCGCGGGGAGCGCAACGCTGTGCTGGCCCCCATGGGCGACCTTTCGACGGCGTACCGATCGACCGGGATCGAGAACGTGGCGGTGTATCTGGCGCTGCCGAGATCAGTCGGGATCGCTCTCCGTTTCGGACGGTTCCTGTCGCCGATACTCGGCGCGGAGCCAGTGAAACGGGGGCTCCAGCGGCTCGTGCGGGCGACCGTCACCGGCCCGTCGAAAACCCAGCGGGAGACGGGTGCTTGCTACGTCTGGGGCGAAGCGACGGACGGCGACCGGACGGTTACCTCCCGCCTGAAAACCCCGGAGACGTACGCGTTCACCGTCGACGCCGCGACGACGGCGGCACAACGGCTGCTCGATTCCGCCCCCGGCGACGGCGGGGAGGGTCCGGCTGCCGGTTTCCAGACGCCGGCGACCGCGTTCGGGCCGGAGTTCGTCCTCGAACTGGGCGGGGTCGAAGGCTTCTTCGACGAGTGACTGGGACAGTTTTGGCTCGCGGTTCGACCGGGACGACGGCTGTCGGGCATCTCAGATGGAGTCAGTGAGCCCGCCGTCGACACGGACGTTCTGTCCCGTCAGGTAGCTCGCTTCCGGCGAGCAGAGGAACGCCACCACGTCGGCGATCTCGTCGGTGCCGGCGGGCCGGCCCATCGGGATCTCCGCGCGCGTCTCCTCGTCGACCTCGTAGCTGTCCACGAATCCGGGGAGCACGGAGTTCATTCGGATGCCGTCCGCGGCGTACTGGTCGGCGTAGAGTTTGGTGAAGCTACCCAACCCCGCACGGATCACCGACGACACCGGGAAGTCGGGTGAAGGTTCGAACGCCGAGAACGTGGAGACGTTGACGATCGAGCCGCCGCCGGCCTCGCGCATGATCGGCGTGACGAGCCGGGCCATCCGGACGACGTTCAACAGCACGAGATCCAGCCCCTCGTGCCAGGCCTCGTCGTCGATCTCCAACAGCGGCCCCGTCGCCGGATGGCCGGTGTTGTTCACGACCGCGTCGATCCGCCCGTACCGGTCGGTGGCGGCCTCGACCAGCGCGCCGAGGTCGGCCGACTCCGTCACCGACCCCTCGAACCCGACGCCGCCCAGCTCCTCGGCGACGTCGACTGCCGCGCCGGATTTCGACAGCAGTACCGGGGTGTACCCCCCGTCGGCCAGTGTCCGTGCACACGCCGCGCCGATCCCGCGTCCGGCCGCCGTCACGACGGCAACGCGGTCGTCGTCGCTTGTCATACCGGCGCGTCGGCGGCGACGGACAAAAAGCGGGTGGTCGAAAACCGGAGCTATTGCCGCCGTCGCGAGAACACGACCGCCTCGCTGTCGGCGAGCTCGACCGGGAGTTCGGCGATCGGCTCCTCGAGGCCGGGCGTCGAAAGCGCCCGCTTCCAGCCGCCGACTGTCGCGTCGAGGAGTTCCGTCGGCGTCACCGTCGCGGGCTGGCCCTCCATGTTGGCGACGAACAGGAGGTCCTCGCTCCCGTCCGGTGCGCGCCGCAGGCCGTAATACAGGACGGTCCCGTCGGCGGGATGACGCCGCCCGAAGACGTCGTCCTCGCGGAGGTCGTGCCGGAGCCACGGTCGGTCGTGGCGGAACTGCCGAACCCGTCGGTCGAACGCCGTCCGGTCGGAATCCTGTTCGTCGGTCCAGTTCGAGAGGTTGCAGTAGTCGGCGACGTCGCGCATCCACGCGAGCGCGAACGCCTCGAGGTCGGCCGCCGTGGGCTCCCCGTCCGCGATCGGCGGGGAGAGCGTCGAGAGGATCTCGGCCATCCGATCGAGGTCGTAGTCGGTCAACTCGACCGTCGAGGCGAGCGCGTGGACGAACTCCTGAAGGTCCTCGCGGGTTTCGAAGCCGAGATCCTTCAGTCGCGTGAAGTGGGCCGGGTCGTCGAACCGATCTGCGGGGACGCGCCAGTCGACGAAGTAGGCCGCCTCGCCGACGACTTTCACGTTCCAGGTGTCGTCGGTGTCGCGGACGAAGTCCCACGGCGCCCGCATGGTGGCGTTGAGAAACTCCATTGGAACCCCCGGCAGGAAGGCGTAAAACAGCACGTTCGCGGCGGGGTTGTTATAGGCGGACTCGATCGTTTCCGGCAGCGTCTCCGCGAGGTACGGGTTCTCCTGGGTTGCGTTCCACTCCTCGCCCACCTCGACTTGCGCCCCCCGCCGGAGCGTGTCGTGGTTGGCGACCCCGGAGATCCACTGACCCCCCATCTCGGCGACTTCCCGGACCCGCCACCACTTGCGGGCCCAGAAGGTGAGAATCGCCGGCGTGTTGTGGGCGAACGTCACCGGTCCCCACTGGAAGGCGTGCGGGTGCTCCCGGATCAGTTCCCGGTAGGTTGAGGCGAGCTCCCAGTCCTCTTCGGGCCAGGGCCGGCCGTCCTCGAAGATCATCCACGGCCGGTACTCCGTCCCCGCGACGGTCTGGGTGACGGCGTCCATCTCCGCGAGGAACTCGTCGTCGTGCCACTCCGACTCCGTCTCGGGATCCCAGTTGGTGAAGTCCTGGGCGCCGTCGACGCGGATCCCGTCGGCACCCCAGTCCATCTTCCGTCGCTGGAGTTCGAGCAGGATCGCCCGGACGGTCGGCTGGGTGTACTCGAGTTCCTGCCCGTACATCCCCGGTCCCTGGAAGTACTCGTCGGAGAGGAGGGGAACCGCCCCGGTGTCGGCGTGGCCCAAGGCGACGTCGAACACCACGCGCATCGGCTCGGGAAGCGTGTGGAGCGTGGCGATGAAATCGACCAGTTCGTCGGGGCGGCCGGTCCCGAGGATCGCCGGGTTGATCGCGCCGAAGCCGTAGACGACGACGTCGTAGCCCCAGTTTATAAGCTCCGGGCGGCACAGCGTCACCGTCGCCCGGCCCGCGTCCGGGGTCGTCTCCTCGATCCGGAACCCGTCCGGCTGGTAGTCGCCCTCCGTAATCGGTGCGATCGGCATCAGCTGGACACCGTCGTAACCGTCGAAGTTCCGTTCGGCAGGGGTGAGCGGTTCCCCTGCCCGCTTCTTGCGGCCGATTTCGCGGAACCGGCGTGTCAGCCCGGCCAGCGTCCCCGACTCGGTCGCGGTTCCCGGATGGATCTCGAGCAGGTTCGTCGCCGGCTCGACCCGGGGGAGGCCCTCGTGGTCGGTCGTCTCGATCCGTTCACCGTCGGTGCCGAACGCCTCGAAGTACGCCCGGTCGTCGCGCTCGCTGTCGAGCCGGTCGACGTCGTACAGCTCCGGCGGCGCGTACGCCCCGAACGGGAGCGAGTAGGCGAGGGGATCGCCGATCGTCTCCGTCCCCCCGTCGTCGTCGGGGTACACGAGCCGGTACAGGGTGCCCAGCCGGTCGCGGGTACCGGGGCGGACGCCCGAAACCGCCGCCCAGGTGAACTCGCCGGTCCGGCGCGTCGGGACGCGTTCGTGACGCACCGACACTGTCGAGGGCTCGCCCGAGAGGTCCACCGGCTCGGTCGGCGTGATAAGCTCCAGGGAGACGTCCTCCGGCGGGACGCCCGACTCGAGGAGTTGTGGTGTCCAGAAGCCGAACGTAGCGTGGTCGTCCCGCCAGTGAGCCCCCAGCATCGGGGCGATCGTCTTCGCCGCCTCGAACCGGTCGTCCTCGGCGTCGACGGCGTCGAGACACCGACCACACAGTCGGTCCGTTTCGGCCTCGAGCAGCGCAGCCGGTGAATAGTCTGCCGCCATAGTTTACAACTGTCGTAGTGGTTAATCAGTCTGACTGACGGGCCACCGTCGGCCCGGACCGCCGTCGGCCCGGACTGCCGACGTCCTGTGCCACCGACGGCTACAGTCTACCGACGGTGACGTAAAACGGAACGACCTCGACGCGCTCGTACTCCCCGGCGCGCATCTGCTCGACGACGCTCCGGCCCATCCGGCGCCACCGCCCGCGGAGGTCGTCGTATCCCTCCGACCCCAGTGCACGTCGCAACTCCCGAGCATGGTCTGCGAGCCCCCCGCCCGACGCCTTCCTGGCGGCGCTTTCGAGGGCGAGCTCGGAGTAGGGGGGTTCGACGCGCTTCTCGTGGAGGTAGCGGCGAACCCGGACGTCCGAGAGCCCGGCGTCCGCAAAGAGGGCCTTGACCCGGTCGCCGATCGCGACGTCGGTCCCGACGCCGTCGATGTACGCCTCCCTGACACGGGGTTCGAGCGTCTCCTCGGCGTCCACCGTCGAGGAGACGGCGACGGCGTCGTTGTCGGGTTCGATCGCCGCGACCAGCTGTGAGGAAACGCGGACGAACTCGTCGACGCCGGCCTCCGGCTCCGGGAGATTGGCCAAAAGCGCCTGACAGACGACCAGGTCGAACGCGCCGTCGCCGAACGGCAGCCGGGTCGCGTCCCCCCTGAGGAACGACGCGGGCGCCGGGAGGTCTCCGGCGACCCATCGGTCGCGGGCGACAGACAGAAGCGACGGATCGGCGTCGACGCCGACGAGCTCGGGGGTCGCTCTGTCCTGCCGGCGACCGTCGACGGCCTCCTCGGCGAGCACGCGGGTGAGTTCGCCGGTCCCACAGCCGACGTCGAGGATCCGGCGTCGGCTCCCGAGGTCGAGGTCGGCGAGGGCCGTACGGTCCTCCGCCCACATCCCCCGTCGCGTTCGGTCCAGGTACGCCGCGTCGAACCGTCTCACACCCCGAGGTTGGAAACGGCGCGGGTTAACGGAAGCGAAATCCCGCGCATCGATCGGGAGACTAGTCTCAAAGCGACAGCGGATCGACCTTCAGATATTCCCGCAACACTGCGGTCGCGTAGCTCCCGCTTTGAAGCGCAAACGAGAGCGTCAGCGGATCGGCCTCGACAGTCACGTCGGTCCGGAGGAGGATCGCCCGCCGGGTACCCGTCGAGTCGAACTCCCCGGGGAGTGTGAAGTCTGCAGGCTGCACTCCGGCGTCGGAAAGCACCTCGCGTTCGATCTCGCCGGGCTCGCCGTCCGCCAGCTCGGTTTCGGTGCCCACGAGCGGCGCGGTGACGAACGCCCGGCCGCGCTCGCAGTGGCGCGAAAGAATCTGGACCCGGGAGTCGTCCGCCCGCTGGAGCCGGTCGGGGTCCGGTTTCTGGATCTCCGGTGGCGCGTCGGCGTCGGCGAAACAGCAGACGTCGCCGGCGACCGGCCGGTGAAACGGGAGTCCGGCGTCGAGGCGCCGGCTCAGGATGCGGTTGAAAAGGAACGACTGGGCGGCGTGGACGAACAGCCGCTGGAGGTTGCTCGGCACCGCCTCGAGCGCCGCCCGCCAGACGCCGCCGTCATCGGGGACGGGAGCGTCGGGCGCGGTCGAGCCCGGATCGCTGGCCTCGGCGTCGACGAGGCCGTGCAGCATCGCGCGCTCGAAGCCGAGCTTGCGGGGGACTGCATCCAGGCACGCCTGCCAGTCCGGCGACGCCGACTCGAACTGGTCGTCGACGAAAGCGCGTGCTCTCCTTGTGTCGTCGGGCTCCGCCTCGAACGGGCTGGCGACGTAGGTCCTGACTGCCCTCCGCCAGTCGCCCCTGACGATCGCGAGCCCGACCTCGTGGGTAATCGGCCGCCGGCTGCCGAACCGCTGGTGGCCGAAGACGTTCGGGACGCCGATCTCGGGACCGGGACCATCGGACGATTCTTCGTCTCCGCCGGTGGCGAACGACCGGAGCTGGGCGGTGACGTCGTCTGCGAGTTCGGGTCGGTCGGGGTCGCGAACGACGATCTCGAAGGCGTTTCCGGCCAGGTCGCCGAAGGAGATCGGCCGACCGGCGCGACCGACGACGTCGATCTCGGCGCCGTCGATTCCCGATCCGTCACTGTCACCGTCGCCGTCGATCGCCGCGATCCGTTCCGGAGCGACGCCCCGGACGGAGAACAGCTGCGTGGTGACGGCGTGTTTGTCCTTGGTGCCGGCCCAGGAGATCCGTTCGCGGCTCATCCCCAGCACGTCCGACAGCCGGGCCGCGAAGTCGTTCGTGTCCCACGCCCGGAGCGTGACTCGACAGACGACGTCCGGATACGCGCCCGGATCGGCGTCGGCGGGTTCGACGTCGAACGCCTCGATCTCGCGGACGCGAAAGTCTGCCGGGCGGTCCCGGAGCCGGCCGCCGATCGGCTCGGCGTCGCTCACGTAGTAGTCGATCCCGACGACCTGTTCTCTGGGGTGTGCCGGGCGCATCAGTACAGCGAAAGCTCCCCGGTGACCCGGTCGACGACCTCGTCGTTCCCCGGGCCGACCGCGAGCGTGGTCACGGTTCCGGGATCGAGCTGGGTGTGGCCCGCGTCGCGGACGATCGCGTACGGCAGTCCCTCGCGTTCTGCGACGTCCGCGAGTTCGAACAGCTGGGCTTCCCCTGCGGCTTTGAGGACGACCTTCTTTTGCCCCTCTCCTTTCCAGGCCCGCCGCGTCCGTCGGTCGGCCTCCTCGTAGGCCGACAGCGACGCGTGGGCCACCTGCGCGGCGAGTTTCCCCTGGCCCATACCGAGGTCGGTTCGGGCGACGATTGCCTGCTTCATACGCGAACCTGGCGGGCAGCCGTTAAAGGGCTGACCGTCCACGCCGGCGGCACGAAAACATTTGACGGTCGGGGAACAGACAGGGGAGTATGGCCCTCCAGGAGTTTCGCCGCCAGGTCGAACAGTTCCTCCGCTCCCCGCGGGAGTTCTTCCGCGAACGGCAGTTCGCCACGAGCGCAGCCGCCGGGTTCGCGATCGTGCTCGCGCTCGCGATCGTCCTCTCGGGAAGCGTCTGGTATCTCGGTAGCTTGCTCGCGGCGAGCACCGACGCCACGGTGACGATGGACAATCCGGACCGCCCCCCGGAGTGGGTGTGTGACGCCCACGGCGACGATCCCGACTCGGCGCTCGGCGACGGTTGCGACGAACCGGCGACGGTGGAACGCGACGCCGGCTCGCTGATCCGGGAGGCTGCCGGCGAGTACGTCTTCCCCGTCTTCGTTTTCAGCTTGCTGCTGTGGCCAGTCGCCGGGGTCGCGCTGTTCGCCTTCGCCCGGATCGCGGGCGGTAACGGGGGGTTGCTCCCCACCCTGGGAGTGGCCGCCTGGGGCGCTGTCCCCGAGTTCGTCCGACTGTTCGTCGGCCTTGCGGGGCTTCGGTACGTGCTCGGCACCACGACGTTCACCGGCCCCGTCCAGTCGTTTCCCGACCAGCTCGCGGCCGTTCTCGCGCCACTCGAGACACCCCTGCTCGTCGCCTCGGTCCTGACGCTTTTGTGGCAGTGGTATCTCCTCGCTGCTGGAATCGGCGAAGTCCACGACCTGGAGTGGCCGGCCGCAGCGTTCGCCGTCGGGATTCCACTGGCGGGGTGGGGGCTCCTGGCGCTGACGTGAGGGATAGTCGAACGGCGGTGGGGCGGTGCCTCCGTCAGTCGGGATCGACGAGGTCGAGGTCGCGAGCCGCCTCTACCGCAAGTTCCGCCAGCTCGTCGGGCTCCATCGCCTCGATCTCCGAGAGTTCGCCCCGAGTTTCCGGCTGTTCCGGAACCAGTTGATTGCAGCCGACCGAGATCGTCGAATCCGGAAACGTCCCGATCTCGCGGGCCCGCGCTGCGATGTCGTTTTTGTCCGCCGTCAACAGCGGCCGGTGGATCGGCAGCGACGTGGCGGCGGCCGTCACCGCGAGGTTGCTCGCGGTCTGGCTCGACTTCTGGCCGATCGCCTCCCCGGTGACGATCCCGACAGCGTCCTCCCGGTTTGCGACCGCCTCGGCCACCATGAACGTGAACCGACGCCAGGCGAGCATCCGTCCCTGATCCATCCCCTCGATCAGCGTCTCGACCGCCTCCCCGCCGGGCGCGATCCGGAGCCGGAGGTCCTCGCCGGGAACGTACTCCGAGAGCGTCGCGACGGTCTCGGCCGCCCGGGCACGGTGGTCGATCCCCCCGAAGCGACCCAGATCGACGTACAGTGGAACGACCGGCGAGCCGCGGCGCATCGCCTCGTATGCGGCCACCGGGGAGTCGATCCCGCCGCTGACCAGTGCGACGAGTGGCTCCTGGCTCCCGAGCGGGAGTCCCCCGGGCCCATCCTCCCTGTCGAGGAAGACGAACGCGTCCTCGGACCGGCACTCGACGGAGACCGACCAGTCCGGATCGTCGAGATCGACGGCCGGCTCGAAGTCGTCCTCTACTGCGTCCCACACCGCGTCGCCGCCGATCTCGCCGAGTTCCTCGCTCGAAAACGGATGGTCCTCGCCCGCACACCGCGCCCGGACCGCGAATGTTCCCCCGTCGTACTCAGCTGTGGCGGTCCGTGCTAGTGCGTCGGTGATCGCCGCTGCGGTCGGCGCCGTCCGGAGCGCCGCGCTCGCGGAGGTCACGCCGAACGTGTCGGCCGCCGTCCGGGTCGCGGCCGAGACGTCGGCCTCGGTCGTGTGGATCAGCGGCCGCGACCGATAGCGGGGCTCGATTGTCGCTTCGATCCCGCGGTCCGACAACAGCGCCGAGAGGTTCTCCCGGAGTTCCCGTTCCATCCACCCACGGACGCGTGGGCTCTTGGTAGTAATCTCGCCGTATCGGACGAGGACGGTGTCGGCCCCGGGCGGTTCCATAGTCGTGGGGAGACGGCAGCGGGATAAATCACCTGCGCATGTCGTCGTGTCCGGGAGGATGCGACAGCCCGCAAGCCGGAGGTTTTTATTCCCGGCGGAACGGCCAGGGGAGTATGATCCTTTCCGACGGCGACATTCTGGCTCGGCTTGAGGACGGCGACCTCGTGATCGAGCCGATCGACGACTACGACACCCAGATCCAGCCGGCAAGCGTCGACCTCAGACTCGGGGAGGAGTTCCTCGAGTTCCAGCGGACGAACATTCCCTGCATCCACCCGAACGCCGAAGAGGAGGTAGAGGAGTACGTCACCGAGACCCGCGTTCCCGAAGGGGAGGACTTCATTCTCCATCCCGGCGATTTCGTGCTCGGGACCACCAAAGAGCGCGTGGAGATCCCGTCCGATCTGATCGCCCACGTGGAGGGACGGTCGTCGCTGGGGCGCCTCGCCGTGGTCGTTCACGCCACCGCCGGCCTGTGTGATCCTGGGTACCGGGGCCAGATCACCCTCGAACTGTCGAACCTCGGCAGCGCGCCGGTCGCACTCACGCCCGGAATGCGCATCTCCCAGCTCACGTTCACCGAACTGAAATCGCCTGCCGACCGCCCCTACGGCGAGGAGCGCGGTTCCAAGTACCAGGGCCAGCGCGGCCCACAGGCGTCCCGGATCGGCAACGATCCGGAGTTCACCCCCGCAGACCGGGCGGAACCCGACCCGAGAGCCGACGACGAGGGATCGGGACGATGAAGTTCATCGAGGAGATCGTCGTCGAGGAATTCCTGCCAACGTTCCGGTCTATGCTGGCCGAAGAGCTCCGCGACCGTGGGTTCACCCAGCACGAAGTCGCCGACGCGCTCGGGGTGAGCCAGTCGGCCGTCTCGAAGTACGCCCACGGCGACGTCGCAACGAACGACCGGATCATGGCCGACGACAGGGTGCGGTCGCTCGTCGAACGGATCGGCGAGGGGCTCTCGACCGGCGACGTGACCAGCGTCCAGGCGCTCGTGGAGGCGGAGGTGCTGATCCGGCGGCTCGAGGACGGCGACCTGCTCGCGGAGCTCCACGAGGCGGCGATGCCGGAGCTTGCCGAGGTCGACGTCGAGTACGCGATCCACGACCCGGATGGCGCGCTGCGGACGACCGAACAGGTGCTCTCGTCGGTGCGGCGGGGGCTGCGGACGCTGACGAACGCCTCCGGCTTCGCCGGGCTGATCCCGGCGGTCGGCTCCAACGTGGTCGAGTGTCTGCCGGGTGCTGCCGGCGTCGACGACGTCGCTGCCGTGCCCGGTCGGCTGGTCGACGTGAAAGGGAGAGCGACGGTTCCCGGCGAGGTGGAGTTCGGCGTGAGCGATCACCTCGCGTCCGTACTGTTGGCCGCCCGCGAGTCGGGGGCGGACGTTCGCGGCGCGGTCAACATCCGCTACGACGAAGAGCTGTTGGAGGCGCTGTCCAGCTCGGGATATCAGGTCGTCGAACTCGAGACGGGGACGGACACACCCGAGGCGGTTCGGAATGTCCTCGAACGCGCTGAGCCGGACCCTCCGTTTGTCTGTTATCACACCGCAGAGGTCGGCGTCGAGCCGATCATCTACGTGTTCGCTGCGGACGCGCCGGCGGCGGCGCGAGTGGTTCGTGAACTGCTGTGAGCCGTGAACTCCTGTGAACCTGTAGTGCGGAATGGAAGCCGTCGTCAGCGAGCCCGGTAACGCCGCCACCCGT
Source organism: Halalkaliarchaeum sp. AArc-GB (assembly GCF_031432225.1). Lineage (NCBI taxonomy): Archaea > Methanobacteriati > Methanobacteriota > Halobacteria > Halobacteriales > Haloferacaceae > Halalkaliarchaeum > Halalkaliarchaeum sp. AArc-GB. The sequence continues at coordinate 91,183 of NZ_JAVKGM010000009.1, forward strand.
ACAACGCCCCTTCACCCAGGAGCCACGCGGACCCCAAGACGATCGCAAGCAGGTTCAAAAGCTGCGGGAGATGCATCCAGCCGGGGAGCACCCACCGGGCGAGCGTTTCAGCCTCGCGTACCTGCTCTGTCACGCCGTGATCCGCGGCAGTCCGCTCGTCGAGTTCGTAGCCCGGCGGTCCGCCGGCGGTCTCACCCACCGGGAGCCTGTCGGCGACGTACGGCAGTGGGATCACCGCCCCGTCGGGGTCCTCGAACTGCCAGACGACCTCGCCACTCGGGCTGACCTCGAGGATCCGGTTGTTCCGGGAGTCGGTGATAATCGTGTTTCCGTTGGGAAGGCGATCGGCGTCCCGAGGCCACTGGAGGGGATCACCCTCGGGTCCGGTGTACTCCCAGACGACTTCCTCGGTGTCGGCGTCGATCTCGACGGCACGGTTGTTCTCGCTGTCGGCGATGAGGACGGTGCCGTGCTCTTCGAGATGCTGGGGGTTGTGCTGATGTTGCATCACCGAGTGGTTGCCGGGCTGGCCGATCGTGTCGACGATCTCGTCGGTCTCGGGGTCCACCTTGATGAGCATGTCGTAGTTGCGCACCGACAGATGGAAGTTCCCCTCTTCGGTCTCGACGATGTCGTTCCAGTGGATCCAGTCGTCGACCTCGCTGGACTTCGCGTAGTCGTCGGGATCGTCGACGTGCGGGCTGGCTTCGACGTGTTCCTCGAAGAACTCGGTCCCCTGATCGATGTGATCGGCGGCGTACCACTCCCAGGTGATCTCGCCAGCCTCGTTTACGGTGAACACGCGGTTCTTGCCCATGTCGATGATCGCCACCTCGCCGTCCTCGGTGACGACGGCGTCGTGAACCTCGTGCCAGTGGATCATCTCGTCGTGCCAGTTGTGCTCCCAGACGATCTCCTCGTTCGAGCGATCCATCAGGATCACCCGGTTTTTCACGCAGTGTTCGTGGGGATCCAGCCCGTGTGAGAACGTCGCTTCGTATGAGAGATGTTCCTCGTCGCAGTTCTCGGCCGGGATCACTTCCCCGAGCGCAAACAGCACCACGTTGCCGTCCTCCTGGGGTTCGATCCCGGGCGCCGCCTCGCCTTCGCGTAACGGATCGATTCCGAAGAACCGGGAGTCGTCGATCGCATACTCCCAGGCGATTTCCCCGTCGGGAGTGATCTCGACGAGTCGACCGTCGTTATCCCAGGAGTGGACGCCCACGAGCGTATTTCCGGGATACGGCTCGCCGGCCTCCGCGTCCTGCTCGACCACTGTCCCCCGGTCGATCGCGACCGCCTGCACGCCGAGGGCGACGACGAGAAGCAGCACCGCACCGCCGACGACGAGAACTCGCGTCCGCTGGTCCATACTCGCGGTAGATAGCGGGCCGACGTAACTCTTGTCAGTCTCCCCGGGGGAATACACCAGTCGAACGGAGCCACAGCCGACGCCGGCAGTCTACAGGTTCAATATAAATGAAACGGATATCGCCACGTGCCGGAAGACGGAATCGCAAGAGGAAGCCGTCTTCGTCTGTGCTCCCGACGATCGCTATCTAGTAACCTTTAACGGCCGGGAGCCGATACGTGAGACCAAGATGGCGAGCAACAAGATTCTCGGTATCGATCTCGGTACCACCAACAGCGCGTTCGCGGTGATGGAGGGTGGCGAGCCCGAAATCATCGTCAACGCCGAGGGGGACCGAACCACCGCCTCCGTGGTCGCGTTCACCGACGACGGCGAACGTCTCGTCGGCAAACCCGCGAAGAACCAGGCAGTCCAGAACCCCGACAAGACGATCCAGTCGATCAAGCGGCACATGGGCGATGAAGAGTACACCGTCGAGATCGAGGGGGAGGAGTACACCCCCGAGCAGATCTCGGCGATGATCCTCCAGAAGATCAAACGCGACGCCGAGGAGTATCTCGGCGACGAGATCGAGAAGGCAGTGATCACGGTCCCTGCCTACTTCAACGACCGGCAGCGGCAGGCGACGAAGAACGCCGGCGAGATCGCCGGCTTCGAGGTCGAACGGATCGTCAACGAGCCGACCGCGGCGTCGATGGCGTACGGCCTCGACGACGAGTCCGATCAGACCGTGCTCGTGTACGACCTCGGCGGCGGCACCTTCGACGTCTCGATCCTCGAACTCGGCGGCGGCGTCTACGAGGTCGTCGCCACCAACGGCGACAACGACCTCGGGGGCGACGACTGGGACGAGGCGATCATCGACTACGTTGCAGACGAGTTCGAAAACGATCACGGGATCGATCTCCGGGAGGACAGACAGGCGCTCCAGCGGCTCACTGAGGCCGCAGAGGAGGCGAAGGTCGAACTGTCGAGCCGGAAGGAGACGACGATCAATCTGCCCTTCATCACGGCGACCGACTCCGGCCCGGTCCACCTCGAGGAGAGCCTCACCCGGGCGAAGTTCGAGTCGCTCACGACGGACCTGATCGAGCGAACCGTCGGGCCGACCGAACAGGCGCTTGCAGACGCCGGCTACGACAAGGACGACATCGACGAAGTACTCCTCGTCGGTGGATCGACCCGGATGCCGATGGTCCAGGAGAAAGTCGAGGAGTTGACCGGCCGGGAGCCCAAAAAGAACGTCAACCCGGACGAGGCCGTCGCGCTGGGTGCGGCGATCCAGGGCGGCGTGCTCGGCGGCGAAGTCGACGACATCGTCCTGCTGGACGTGACGCCGCTCTCGTTGGGGATCGAGGTCAAGGGTGGCCTGTTCGAGCGGCTCATCGAGAAGAACACCACGATCCCGACCGAGGAGTCGAAGGTTTTCACCACGGCCGCCGACAACCAGACCTCGGTCAACGTGCGCGTCTTCCAGGGCGAACGCGAGATCGCCGAGGAGAACGAACTCCTGGGCGCATTCCAGCTCACCGGCATTCCGCCGGCGCCGGCCGGCACCCCGCAGATCGAGGTGACCTTCAGCATCGACGAGAACGGCATCGTCAACGTCTCCGCCGAAGACAAGGGGTCGGGCAACGCAGAGTCGATCACGATCGAAGGTGGCGCCGGCCTCTCGGACGAGGAGATCGAACAGATGCAGGAAGAGGCCGAAAAACACGCCGAGGAGGACGAAAAGCGGCGCCAGCGCATCGAAGCGCGCAACGAGGCGGAAAGCGCCGTCCAGCGTGCCGAGACCCTGCTGGAAGAAAACGAGGAAGCCGTCGACGACGACCTGCGCGCGTCGATCGAGGACGCCATCGCCGACGTCGAGGACACCCTCGAAGACGACGACGCAACCACCGAGGAGATCGAGGACGCCACCGAGGCACTGTCGACCGAGCTGCAGGAGATCGGCAAGCAGATGTACCAGCAACAGGCCCAGGCCGGTGCCGGCGAGGCCGGCGCGGGTCCGGGCGGCATGGGCGGCGCCGCAGGTGCCGGTCCGGGCGGCATGGGCGGCGCGGCCGGCGCAGGACCCGGCGGCATGGGCGGTGCCGCAGGTGCGGGCGCCGGTGACGCCGCCGAAGGCGACGAGTTCGTCGACGCTGACTTCGAGGACGTCGACGACAGCGACGAGGACGACGAGGAGTAACGCGACGACGAGAACCTGAAGCTCTTTTGTACGGGTCGTCTCTGTTCGCGTATGGACGGGGAGGAAGACGAAACGTTGGACCAACAGAAGCGCGAGGAGCTGTTGCGTCGCGTCAACCGCCAGGGGGCGACCGTCGGCGCGCGGACCCCCGAGACGGTCGCCGTCGGCGGCGAGGAGTTTCACCTCAGGGAGTTCCTCATCGAAACCCGGAAGGTCGAGGGAGTGCCGCCGGACGCCAGGGACCTCGTCAAGGAGGCGACCACCGAGCTCTCGAAGCGGCGCAAACAGCTCCACGGCCGGCTCGAAACGGAGTCGCTGACGCGGGCTGAGGCCGACCGGATCGCCGAGGAGATAATCGGGCTCGACCGCGCGATCAACGCCCTCGAGAACCTCCGGCGACCCACGTACGGGGAGCAGGCGACGAAATCCTCCATCGCGGACCACAAACGCTGGCTGGACTTCCTCGAATCCGTCGGCAAGTGAGCGCTATCGACGACTCGTGTTCCCCATTCACTTCCCGCCGCCGCGGAGGTGTGCGAACACGTACGTCTGGACGTAGCCGGCGTACTCGCCGCCGAACCGGTCGCGCAGCGCCCGCGCGGTGTCGGCGTAGGTTCCCCGGTCGCAGTCGGGGAAGTGGTCGGCGACAGCGGTCCGGATCCAGGTGTCCAGCGGGATCGCCTCGAGGTAGCCCAGCGAGAACAGCAGGATGCAGTCTGCGACCTTGTCGCCGACGCCGACGAACCGGGTGAGCGACTCGCGGGCCTGTTCGTAGGGGAGGTCGGCGGCCTCGCGGGGATCCGCCTCGCCGTCGGCGACCATCCCCGCGGTTTTCCGGACGTACGGCGCCCGGTAGCCCAGCGACAGCTCCCGAAGTTCGGCTTCGGTTCGGGCGGCGAGCTGGTCGGGCGTTGGAAACGCGTGAAGCGTCCGGCCGTCGAACTGGACCGCATCGCCGTACGTCTCCGCGAGCGATCGTTGCATCCGGTGGATCCGCGACACGCGCATCTGGGCCGAGCAGATAAACGAGATCAGACACGGGAACGCAGGATCCCGAACCAGCCGCATCCCTTCGTAGGCGTCGAACGCCCGGTCGAACAGCGGAACGTCGGGGGCTGCAGCCCGGATCGCATCGAGGTCGTCGTCCAGTCGCAGCAGGTGCGTCAGAAGGGGCACCGCGTCGACGGTTGACTCCCACTCGAGGGTTCCGTCGCGGACGCCGCCGACCTGCCGCACCCGGAGAGGAACTCGGTCGTCGGTGAGGCCCTCGATCGGTGGAACGATCGTCTCGTACCACGCGTCTCCGCTCCTGGGCGTGGCGTCGCCGCTGTCGTACATCCGGCCGTCGGATCGATCCCAGAGGTAGCTTTGCCCGCTCTCGAGGGTCGCCTGCAGGTCGAACGGGCCGTCCACCGCGGCGAGGCCGATCGTTCCCGACTCCATTGGCTCCCGTTCGGGACTCGGTGGCTTTCCCCGTTTCGGATGCCGTTCGAGCAGATCCTCCCGGCGTCGGCCGGTCGAGATGAGAAGCTTAAAGGCCTTCATCGCAGTACGTGAAAGCGAGGCCGGGTGGCTTAGCTGGACATAGCGCCGCACTCATAGGGTTTCGAGATTCGGTGCGGTTCGCCTTGGAAGCCTCCGTGCGCCCCTGGGGCCTGCCGAGCCTCGTACCTGGGCCATGCGGAGATCGCGGGTTCGGAGCCCGCCCCGGCCATCCGTCGTTTCTTCCGCGAGCCGAGCCGACGAGGACGTGGACCGAGCTTATTATTCGAGGCTGTCTGGTAGCGGTATGGGCCTCCCACACGTTCGGACGCTCGAGTGTACCCTGTGTGGCGCGCGCTACGAGCCGGACCAGGTCATCTACACGTGTCCGGAACACGACGGCGTCCGGGGTATTCTCGAGGTCCGGTACGACTACGCGCGGATCCGAGAGCTGTTCGACGCCGACCTCGACGGCAACATCCCGAGCCAGTGGAAATACCGTGCGTTCCTCCCGGTCGATCCAGACGTCAGCCCGGTGACGCTCGGCGAGGGGGGAACCCCGCTGCTCGAAGCGCCCCGACTCGGCGAGGAACTCGGGGTCGAGATCCACATCAAGGACGACGGCCGGAATCCCACGGGCGTTCTGAAGGACCGGGCCTCGAGCGTCGCAGTCACCAGAGCCCGAACGGCGGGACGGGACGTGGTCACCTGTGCGTCGACCGGCAACGCCGCCGCCTCGCTTTCGGGATACGCCGCACGGTCGGGCGCCGAGTGCCGGATCTTCGTCCCCGGGGACACACCGGAGGAGAAACTCGCCCAGGCACTCGTGTACGGCGCCGACGTGCTCGCAGTCGAGGGGAGCTACGACGAGGCGTACGACCTGAGCATGGCCGTCACCGACCGCTACGGCTGGTACAACCGGAACGCCGCCGTCAATCCGTTTCAGGTCGAGGGGAAACGCACGGTCGGCCACGAACTCGCAGAGCAGACCCGCGGCAACGTTCCCGACTGGGTCGTCTTCGCGATGGGTGACGGCTGCACCGTCGCCGGCGGCTGGAAGGGCTTTCACGAGTTTTGCGAGCTCGGATTCGTCGACGAGGAGCCCCGACTGCTCGGCGTCCAGGCCGAGGGAGCAAGCGCGATCCACGACGCGTTTCACGGCCACGACGACACCGCGGCGGTCGCGGAGACCGTCGCCGACAGCATCGCCGTCGGGCGCCCACGGAACACGGTCAAAGCCTGCAGGGCCCTGGAGAAAAGCGACGGCACGGCCGTCCTCGTGAGCGACGAGGAGATCCTCGCCGCCGAGAAGCTCCTGGGGAGTGTCGAGGGGATCTACGCCGAGCCGGCGGGCGCAGCGCCGATCGCAGGGATCCGGAAGGCTCGCGGGCTGGGCATCGTCGATCCAGGTGACTCGGTGGTTGCGGTCGTGACCGGTCACGGACTGAAAGACGCGGAAGCCGCACTCGAAGCCGGCGGTGAGATCGAGTCGATCTCCCCTTCGATCGACGACGTGGCCGCCCGGTACGGGGAGTGAACAAAGAGTGTGACCGCAGGTATGTGGCGCTCCTCCGAACGGAGGAGTACGCGATAGTTTCACTCGCAGTGGCTAATCTTTCGGGTGAAATATATCGCGTTTTTACTTTCAAACGGTACGTCCCGGGGGATCGACGTTCCGAGAGGCGGATCAAGAGATCGCGTACGTCACCTGGAGGATGATCGCCTCGTCGTATCCCTCCTGCTCCCCCCGGCCGTCGATCACGTTGCGGCTCTGACGGCTCCGAAGCACGTCCGCCTCGGGGTAGATCCGGAGCGACTCCTCCTCGAACTCGTCGACGCGGTCGACCCCGTCCTCCTCTTCGAAGACGGCCGAGACCCACTCCGGAGAGGTGTCCTGTATCGGGGTCGCGTCCGTCCGAGTGAACAGGTCGTCGAACACCGACTCGAGCTCTCGTCGACGCTCCTCGATCTCGTCGGGCTCGGCGGGAACGTCGTCGTCCCCCGGCGGGAACACGTGCAGACGACAGCGTGTCATATCGCTCGGTTTGGGGCTGTCGAACGTATACCTGGCGGTTGAACCGACTTCGGGTGACGGGCAGCGACGGCGTCAGTACTTAAGTGATACCGGACGAATCCCAGACGGAATGAACCGCCCACGTTTCCCCGTGCTGGTCGTCGTGGCTCTCGTCGTGGGAAACGTCCTGCTCGTCGCGAGCGTCGCGTATCCGGTCTCCGAAGCCGAACCGCGCCCCGCCGCGGAGGCGTTCGAGTCTCCCGTCTCCGACGAGTACCACCTCCTCGCGACCATCGTGACCGACGGCGAATCGACCCTGGAGATCGACGGCGCCGTGGCGGCGTCCGGGGAGCGGTACGTCCGGACCGTCCAGGGAGAGACGGTCGTCGAGCGATACCAGCCGAACGGCACCTCCGGCCCCGAATACGCCCGATACGTCGTCGACGAATCGGAGGCGGACGCCCGCATGCAACAGTTCGACGACGAGAATCTGGAGGTCCTCACACACCGGGGCAACGGCGAATCGGTGACGATAACGACCGTGGACGCCGACCCCAGCACCGACGGCGGCGACAGGCTCGCGGGGGCCGCCTCGGTCGTCGCCACGCAGCTTCGCCTCGTGCAGTACGACACGGTCGACCACGACGCAGTTGCCGGAAACGACGACAGTCCGGAGATACGAACGCTCCGGCCCGAATCCGGCTGGTACGCCGGCGAACAGTCGTACCGCATTTCCGACGCCGAGGGGACAGTCGAGATCGATCCCGAGACGTCCGTATTGGTGGCCGCGGACGTACGGTGGGAACTCACTCGGGGGACGGAAACGTCCCTTCACTACCTGCTCAACCGCGACGCGACTGTCAGCCAGGAAGTCACCTACGAGTACCGGACCGAAAACGTCTCCGTCGACCGTCCTGACTGGGTCGAGAACCACCCCGAAAACTAACGCAAGCGACGGTGGTTCCTACGGCCGGTCCAGCACGTGATGGTCGACAGCGTCCGCTCCCGGGTCCGCGTCGAGATCGATCGTGGCGACTCTGAAGACGTTGTCCGCCCCCTCGATGGGAATCGGTAGCCCGCCGGGATTGATCCGAACCGTCCCGCCGCGCTCCTCGATCCCGTGGGCGTGGGTGTGGCCGTGGAGGACGTAGTCGTACGTTCCGGCGTCGACCAACCCGTCGACGAGCACGTCGCTGGTGCCGTGATACACGGCGATATCGCGACCGTCGAGCGACAGCGCTCCCGCCTCGCCGAGGTAGGTTCCGAAGCCGTCGACCACCGACTGGAGGTTCCACTCGCCGTCGTTGTTCCCCCGGACCGCATAGAAGTCGAAGCCGGCGTCGAACGGGGTCGCCGAGAAGGGTGCGACGAAGTCGCCACAGTGGACGACTGCGTCGACCCCGTCGCGTTCGAAGAACGTCACCGCCGCCTCGACGGCGTCCAGGTCGTCGTGGGTGTCCGAAACGATTCCGAGCAGCATACCGGACAGTGTAGACGCGATGGCCAAAAACGTACGCTGCCACGGTACCGTCTCGACTACTCTCTGTCGTCCCCGGTCTGCAACAGCTCCACTGCCGGCAGGGGTTCGCCGGTCAGCGCCCGGATGTACGCCCCGCCGGCGATCGAGACGTGCGAGAAGTCGTCCTCGTCGAGGCCGTACATCCCGATCGCCCTGGAGGTGTCACCGCCGCCGACGACCGAAAAGCAGTCGGTTTCGGCGATCGCCCGGAGCACGCCGACCGTCCCGTCGGCGAACCGCTCGTCCTCGAAGACGCCGAGCGCCCCTTTCACGAAGACCGCGTCCGACTCGCGGATCAACTCCCCGTAGACGTCGACGGTTTCGGCGCCGACGTCGAGGTAGTCCTCGGTTTTCTCGTCGATCTCCTCGAGAGTCACCTCCGCCCGCTCTCCGTCGGCGTCGGCGTACGCCAGGTCGACCGCGAGTGTGAGCTGATCGCCCTTCTCTTCGAGGACGCGCTCGATCGTCTCCCGGTTGTCCGCCCACTGGTCGTCGTAGAGGTCGCCGTCGCCGAGGTCGTAGCCGACGTCGTGGCCCGCCGCGCGCAAGAACAGTTCGCCCGCGACGCCGCCGAGACAGAACCGGTCGACGCGGTCGTCGAGCGCATCCATCACGCCGATCACGTCGGTCGCTTTGGTCCCACCGACCACCATCGTCACCGGACCGTCGAACTCCCGGGTCGCGATGGCGGTGTTGGCCTCGTACTCGGTTTCCATCACGCGGCCCGCGTAGGCGGGAAGGACGAGCGGGAACCCCACGAGCGAGGCGTGCTTCCGGTGAGCCGCCGAGTAGGCGTCGTTGACGTAGGCGTCGAAAAGCGGTGCAAGCGTCTCGACGAACTCGCTTTCCGCGTGGGTTTCCGGGTCTTTTTCCGGGAGTTCGTCCTCGCACATCCGGACGTTCTCCAGAAGGAGGATCTCGCCCGGTCCGAGTTCCTCGATCGCGGCTTGCGCCTCCTCGCCGTACGTGTCGGCGACGAATCCGACCTCGCGACCCACGTGCTCGCTCAGAACGTCGGCGTGCTGGGACAGCGAGACGAACGTGTCGCGTCCGGGTCGCCCCTGGTGGGCCAGACAGACCACCCGGTGGCCGGCCGCCGCGAGTTCCCGAACCGTGCGGGCGTGTCGGGAGAACCGGCGGTTGTCCTGTACCTTGCCGTCTTCGACGGGCGAGTTCAAGTCGAGCCTGACGAGCAGGCGCTGTTCGGCAGGCAGATCGTCGATGGTCCGGAACATGGGTAGTCGGCTGGTTTCGTTGGAACGGAATTAACTCGTCGGGTCAGTCGGCGGTCGATACGGTCCGGAGGCGGTTCAGTAGGCGGCGAGGAACGCCGCCATGTCGAGCATCCGGTTCGAGAAGCCGTACTCGTTGTCGTACCAGGTGAGGATCTTCGCGAGCCCGTCCTCACCGACGACGTTCGTCGACGGCAGGTCGACGTACGTGGAGAACGGCAGGCCCGTGATGTCCCGGGAGACGACCTCCTCGTCGGTGTAACCGAGCACGCCCGCCAGCGGACCCGAGTCGGCCGCCGCGCGGAACGCCTCGTTGATCTCTGCGGCGTCCGGCGACGACTCCAGGTCGACGACGACCTCCGTGATCGAGCCGTTCGGGACCGGCACCCGGATCGCCATCCCGTCGAGTTTCCCCTCGAGTTCCGGCAGTATCTCGGTTGCGGCCTGTGCGGCGCCGGTACTGGTCGGGACGATGTTCTCCGCGGCGGCCCGCCCCCGCCTGGTTTTGGCCATCGGACCGTCGATGAGGTTCTGTGAGCCGGTGTAGGCGTGGACCGTCGTCAGCGTCCCCGACCGGATGCCGAACTCCTCGTGGAGCACCGTCGCGACCGGCGTGACGCTGTTCGTCGTACAGGAGGCGTTCGAGACGACGTCCTCGCCGTCGTACTCTTCGTGATTGACGCCGTAGACGAGCTGTTTGACAGGTTTGTCGCCCTTCGGCGGCGCGGAGATGATCGCGGTGTCGGCACCGCCTTCGACGTGGCCGTACGCGTCATCGTACGTCCGGAACACGCCGGTACACTCCAAAGCGACGTCGACGTCGAGTTCGTCCCACGGGAGTTCCGCAGGGCTCTGAACGTCGAAAATCGGGACGCTCGTGCCGCCGATCGACAGGGCGTCGTCTTCGAGCTCGAGCCCGTCGAGCCGTCCCATCACCGAGTCGTATTTTCCGAGATACGCCATGTCCTCGGCGTCCATCACGTCGTTGATGCCGACGAGTTCGATCCGGGGATCCGAAAGCAGCGCGCGGAAGACGTTGCGCCCGATCCGGCCGAAACCGTTCAGTCCAACCCGAACGACGTCGTCCGCGTCCTCGCCCCCGCACAGGTACGATTTTTCACTCATATGTGAGTGGTAGGCTGTCGAGCACTTAAAATCGCCCGTCATCCGTCAGAATCCGTGCCGGCGCACGACGTCGAGGGGGTCGCGGACCACCTCTTTTAACACCACTCCTCGCAATCCGGGGGTATGGACGCTTTCACCGACGAGTTCCACACCGTCGTCGGCGACGGTGAGGGGTCGCTGTCGGACAGCCGGTACGACGCCGCGGCGGCGAGGGATCTCTACCGCGACATGGTCCGGGCCCGACGGTTCGACGAGCGCGCCGTCGCGCTCCAGCGGCGGGGGTGGATGTCCGGCTACCCGCCGTTCGCGGGACAGGAGGCCGCACAGGTCGGCGCCGCCCACGCGATGGCTGCGGAAGACCGGCTGTTCCCGACGTACCGCTCGAACGCACTGCAGATCGCCCGGGGCGTTCCGATGAGCGACATTCTCCTGTTCCGCCGCGGACGAGCGGAGTATCACTCGGATCACGACGTCCCCGTCTTCCCACAGGCGATCCCGATCGCCTCCCAGATCCCCCACGCCGCCGGCGCGGGGATGGCCGCGAACTACCTCGAGGAGGAGTGGGCGTCGCTCGTCTGTTTCGGCGACGGCGCGACCTCGGAGGGGGATTTCCACGAGGGCGTGAACTTCGCCGGCGTGTTCGACGCGCCGACGGTGTTCTTCTGCGAGAACAACGGCTGGGCGATCTCGCTGCCGGCGGATCGCCAGACTGCAAGCGCATCGATCGCGGGCAAGGCCGACGCCTACGGGATCGACGGCGTCCGAGTCGACGGCAACGACCCCCTGGCCGTTCGGGAGACGGTTGCGGACGCGCTGGCGTCTGCCCGGGACGGAAACCCTGTACTCGTGGAGGCGCTCACCTACCGGCGGGGAGCCCACACCACTGCGGACGATCCCTCCCGGTACCGGGACGAGGAGCCGGATCACCCCGACTGGCGGTTGCGGGACCCGCTCGAGCGATTCGAGGCGTTCCTTCGCGAGGAGGACGTCCTCGACGACGAGACGGTCGAGCGGTTCCGCGAGGAGGCGAACGACGAGATCGCGGCGGCGATCGAGACCGCCGAGGACGCCGGCCTCCCGGATCCCGACGACCTGTTCGATCACGTTTACGCGGACCCGACGCCGATCCAGGAGAAACAGCGGTCCGAACTCGAGGGGTTCCTCGAGGAGCACGACCCGCAGGAACTCGAGTTCGACTGAGGAGAACACGCCGTTTCCAGTTCGTTCGGGCTACGAACGGGCAGACCAATCCTCCATTGGGACGTCAATCCTCCATCGAGACGTACGTCTTCGTGTCCGTGATCCCGGACAGGGCCTGCACCTCGTTTGCAGTCACCTGCAACACGTCGTACACCTCCGGTGCCTCGAGTTCGAGGATCAGATCGTAGTCGCCGGCCACGACGTGCGCCTCCGTAACACCCTCGACCGAGTCCATCCGATCGAGCATCGTCGCTGCCTCCCCGACGTCAGCTTTCACCATGACGAATGCGTGTACCATATGTTACCGAACGACACGATATCGCAAAAGCCTTCCCCCGGTGTGGCGACTCGGGGGGAACGACGAGATGCCTTCGGGGCAACGGTTATTTCCACGGGGGTTCATGTCACGGGTATGCGTTACGTTATCATTGGTGGTGGGCGGGTCGGACTGCGGACGGCCCGCGTACTCGCCGAGGAGGGCCACGAGATCGTGGTCGTCGAACGCGATCCGGAAACCGCGGATCGAGTCCGTGAGGCAGGCTTCGAGGTCGTCGAGGGCGACGGCTCCCGGGAGACGGTGCTCGAGGAGGCCGAACTCGAGACCGCGGACGCGGTCGGCGCGCTGACGAGCGACCTGAACGCCAACTTTGCCGCCTGTATGATCGCCAAACACCACGGCTGCCGGACTGTGATGCGGATCGACGAGGATTACAGGGAAGACATCTACAGGGAGTACGCCGACGAGGTCGACGAGGTGGTCTATCCCGAACGGCTGGGCGCGATCGGCGCGAAGAACGCGCTTTTGGGCGGGAACATTCAGGCGATCGCCGACATCGCCTCCAACCTCCAGGTCCTTTTGATCACGATCCCCGAGTCGTCCCCTTTGTACGGCTACAGCCTCGACGAGACCGAACTCCCGGCGGAGGCCCGGATCCTCGCGTTCGGGAAGGAGGGCGAGTCGCTGGGCATCCCGCTGGGAGATTACTCGCTGGAACCCGGCGACAGGGTCGCCGTGCTCGCGGAGTTCGAGGCGCTCTCGGAGGTCCGGCAACTGTTCATCGGTGAAGACGTCGAACCGCTTGCCGTGGGGGGTGACTGAGCATGGTCGTCGCATACATCATGGTGAAGGTCAACACCGGCGAGGCCGACCGAATCAAATCGGAACTGGAGGCGCTGGAGGGCGTCGTCGACGTCCACATCGTCGCCGGCGACGTCGACTTCATCGTCAAGGTCGACGCCGAATCCCCCGGCGACGTGAAGTCCGTCTCGACGACTGCACTCCAGGAGATCGCCGGCGTCGAGGACACCCAGACGTACATGGCGATGGGGTGAACGGACGAGGCGAGCCCGTTACCCAAAAATCGAGATCGGCGATTCCCTCATCCCTTTTTCAGGGCCGCCCGCCACTGCGTCGCCCCGTACTCGACCCCGGCGACCTCCCACGGGGTTCCGACTGTCGCTGTCCGGAGGCGATCAACGTCGAAGAGACGAAACAACAGCGTCCGTCCGACGTCACCCTCGTACTCGCAGTGGAACGCCCGGTATGCGAGGCCGGGGGCGGGATCCTCACGATACGCGAAGACGTCGGTCGTGGCGTCCAACTCGGGCGCGTAGTTGTCGATCACCGCCGTCGCGTCGGCTGTTGTAACGGTGGCGAGATCGCCCAGAAACGCTCGAACGCCGGCCATCGAACCCGCGAGGCCGACCTGGGTCCCGATCGCCTGTGCCGACCGGAACCGGTCGCGTTCGAACTGCGCCGGAAGCGAGAACATCTCCCCCACCCGAGCGTCGTCGACGCCGCGGTCGCGCATAGTTTCGACGAGCTGTTCGCTCACGTCGATCGCGACGGTTTCGAACCGCCGCTGGTGAAATAGTGCGTCCCGACCGGCGCCGGCCCCCATGTCCAGCAGCGGTCCCTCGAGCCACTGGTCGCGCCAGGCGTCCGGGTCGTGCTCGCCGAAGTACCACTCCTCGATCCTGTGTTCGCGCGTTTCGGGCCCGTCACGGTCGAGGAGCGGTTCCTCGCGGACTCCCAGGTAATGATCGCGAATCGCGCGACCGTACGGATCATGGTCCGTACTACGTTGTGACACACTACCACCTGTGACTGGTACGGCAAAAAGACGAGCGAGGGTCGGTACCGAGGGACGTCCGGGTGCTCACTCCAGGACGATCAGGGGATCGCCCATGTCGACGCTTTCCCCCTCCTCGACGAGCACCTGCGTCACGGTGCCGCCGCGCTCGACGACCACGTCGTTTTCCATCTTCATCGCCTCGAGCACCAGCACGACGTCGCCCGGGCCGACCTCTTGGCCCTCGTCGACGTCCACCGAGAGGACGGTTCCCTGCATCTCCGCCGTGACGGTCTCCCCCTCGCCGGTGACGACCGGCCCCTCGTCCTCGTCGTCCCCGGTCGCCTGCGGCGGGCGTTGGCGGGCGCTTCCCCCGCCGCCCGACGGGTTCGGGATCGCGGGTGCGCCCCGTTCTTCGAGGCTCACCTCGAAGCGCTTGCCGTTCACCTCGACGGTGAACTCCCGTTCGGTCGTCTCTTCGTCGGCGTCGGCGTCCGCCAACTCCTCCCCGTCACCAGTGGGTCCCCATCGTTCGACCGCCTCGCGGATCCGGTCGGGATCGAGCACCGAATCGAGATAGTTCGTCGTGTGCTCGCCGGCGACGAACGCGTCGTCTTCGAGCATGAGCCGGTGGAACGGGATCACCGTGTGGAGCCCCTCGATCCCGAACTCCGAAAGCGCCCGCCGCGATCGGGCGAGACACTCCGTCCGGTCGCGCCCTTCGACGATCAGCTTCGCAAACATCGAGTCGTACTCGCCGGCGATTTCGTCTCCCTGCCGGACCGCGTCGTCGAGCCGAATCCCGATCCCGCCCGGCGGATCGTACGTCTCCAGCGTTCCGGTCGCCGGCGCGAACTCCGCGGCCGGGTTCTCTGCGTTGATCCGGAACTCCATGGCGTGGCCCCTGAGCTCGACGTCCCCCTGGGTGAAGCCCAGCTCCTCGCCGGCGGCGACCCGGAGCTGCTCTTTCACGATGTCGATTCCGGTGAGTTGCTCGGTCACAGTGTGTTCGACCTGGATCCGGGTGTTGACCTCGAGGAAGTAGAACTCGCCCTCCTCGACGAGGAACTCGACGGTGCCGGCGTTCGTGTATCCCGCCTCGCGAACCCCCTGCCGGGCGGCCTCGCCGAGCTTCTCTCTGAGCTCGTCGTCGATCGCTGGTGAGGGCGCCTCCTCGATGATCTTCTGGTGTCGTCGCTGCAGCGAGCAGTCCCGTTCCCCGAGGTGGCGGACGTTGCCCGCCTCGTCGGCGATGATCTGCACCTCGATGTGGCGCGGACGCTCGAGGTAGCGTTCCAGGTACACCGAGTCGTTGTCGAAGTACGCCTCCCCCTCGCGTTGCGCAGACGCGAGTTTCTCGTCGGCTTCGTCGGGTCCCTCGACGATCTTCATGCCGCGACCGCCGCCCCCGCCCTCCGCCTTGATGGCGACCGGATAGCCGTGCTCGTCGCCGAACTCGCGCACGGCGTCGGCCGTCTCGATCGGCTCGGTCGTCCCCGGCACGATCGGGACGCCCGCGGCCTCCATCACCTGGCGTGCGCGGGTTTTCTCGCCGAGTCGTTCCATCGCGTCGCTTTCGGGACCGACCCAGGTGAGCCCGTCGGTCTCCTCCACCGCGGCGGCAAAGCGTGCGTTCTCCGCGAGGAAGCCGTAGCCCGGGTGGATCGCGTCGGCCCCGGCCGTCCGGGCCGCCTCGATCACCGCGTCGCCGTCGAGATACGAGTCGGCAGCCCGCGCCGGGCCGACGTTGTACGCCTCGTCTGCGTAGCGCACGTGACCGGCGTGTTTGTCCGCGTCGCTGTAGATCGCGACGGTGTCGACGCCGAGCTCCTCGCAGGCACGCATCACGCGCACCGCGATCTCGCCACGGTTGGCGATCAGCACCTTCTCGAACATTCTTGGGGAACGTTCCGGGACTGGCCACCTGACTTTATCGGTCCCGATCGATCGTTGGGTTTTTCTGCTGACTCGAGGTTTCGATCCGCGATCCGCGCTTTCGATCCGCCCAGTCGAGCAGCCGCCGGTAGAACGGCTCCGTGGCGAGCGCGTTCGGGTCGCCCACCAGCGTGAGCGCCTTCCGGGCGCGGGTGAGCGCCACGTTGATCCGCCTGTGGTCTTCGAACAGCGGCCCATCGAGCGCACCGGTGGCGACCAGCGAGACGACGATCACCTCCTCGCTGGAGCCCTGGAACCGATCGACCGTGTCGACGGTGACGTCGACCCGCCGATCGATCTCGGCCACCTGCGCGCGGAACGGGGCGATGACGCCGATATCGGCGGCCTCGACGCCAGCCTCCCGGTAGGCGCGGACGATCTCGGCGACCCGCTTCGCCTCCTGCGGGTTCGCGTTCCCCTCCTGTCTGCCGTCGGGGTCGACGAAGTTCACGACGCCCCGGAGCTCCGTCGGAAGGTCGGCGGGGTCGACGCCCAGGTCCCCGATCGTCTGGGAGGCGACGCTCCCGTTCGCGGGCCGCAACGCATTGTCGTAAAACTCCATCGAGGAGAACGCCTGGATCCGCTGTGCCATCCGGTACTGCCGGTCGAGCATGACCGACGCGTCGGGGTACGCCTCGACGAGACGCTCGAAAAGCGAGGTCCGCAGGCCGTTTTCCGCCCGGACGACCGGCGGCAGCTGCTGGTGATCGCCAACCAGCACGAACCGGTCGGCGCGGTTGATCGCCGCGAGCGTCCCCGGTTCGGTGAGCTGTGACGCCTCGTCGACGATGGCGACGTCGAACGACTCTTCCCGGAGCGCACGGGAGCCGCAGGCGGCGGTCGTAGCCGCGACCACGGACGCCTCCCGGAGGGTGGCCGCCCGGTCGTCGGGATCGCCCCGCCGGACGAGCCGGAGGTCCTGCATGTCCCCCCGGACGCCCGTTTTCGTGCCGACCCTCACGATCTCGTCCTCGAGGGTGCTCGCCCCATCGATTGCCGCCCGTTCTGCCGACCGCTCACGGAGCGTCTCGAGGGCGTTGTCGACCGCCCGGTTCGTGAACGCCGAGAGCAACACGCGCTGTCCGTCCTCGACCAGCGCGTGAACGATCTCGGCGATCGTGTACGTCTTTCCGGTGCCGGGTGGGCCGTGAATCAGCGCACAGTCGTCGGCGCGCACCGCGAGGTTCACCGCCTCGTTCTGTGCCTCGTTGTTGTCGACGTACGTCCGCTGCGGGCCGGAAAACCCCGGCTCGCGCCGGCCGAACAGCACGTCCTTCCGGTCGGGGTCGCCCGTCAACACCGCGTCGTGCAATGCCGTCAGATACCGGTCGACCGTCAGCTCGGAGGGATAGACGTCGAGCCGCCGCAGTTCGACCGGTTCGTCGGCCGTCACGACGACCGTCTCGCCGAGCTCCCGGATCCGGCACAGCTCGGCGTGGCCGGCGACCGGATCGCCGTCGCTGGCGAGCGCGACGTCACCCTCCCGGAGCTTCGAGACGACGCCGTCGGGCTTTCGCGCCCGCAGCTCCCACCGACCGTCGGGACGCTCCTCCCGGCTGATCGGCTCCAGGTCCACCAGCGCGCGGTCGGAAGCTGCCCGCTCTCCGGGGGTTTTCTCCCACAGTTTCCGGTAGGCGGCGTGTACCTCCCGGCGCTCCGCCTCGATGAGTCGGTAGAACCGGTCGAAGTACTCCTGCTCTTCCTCGGGAACGGGCGCACCGAGCGTGCCTGCCTTCGACTCCTGGTTCAGCCGGCCCGAGACCACAAGACAGGTGTCCTGTTCGAAGCAGTACTCGCAGGTCGCGTCGGCCTCGTAGCCCGTCGGGACGCCCGCGTTCGGGTCGTCGTCCGCCAGGACGGCGTACTCCATTGCGGCGATCTCGTTTCGCGTCCGGATCACGAACTCCAGCAGGCCGTCGCCGATCGAGAAGTCCTTCGCCGGCGAGAGGTCGCCCTGGGCTTCGCTCCGGTCCAGCGCGGTGTTTTTGGTGTACAGAAGCGTCCCCGTGTCGACCGGGACGCCGCGCTCTTCGAGCATCAGCGCGTAACAGGCCGCCTGGATCTTGTCCTGGAACCGCGGCTCGCGGTTGGTGTTTTTCCCCGTCTTGAGTTCGACGGGCATCCCCCGTCGGAGCGCGTCCGCCCGACCCTTCATCCCGTAGGTCGGCGAGACGAGCGTGTGTTCCGACCGCCAGTCGTCGCCGCCGTCGAGGGTGCCCTGGGCGAGCCAGCCGTCGATCGCCGCGGCATTGCGCCGCACCTCGTCGATCACTTCACGCCGGTCGCGGCCGAGCAGCCCCAGCTCCAGCCCCGCCTCTTCGACGCGGTCGGCGACGGCCTCCTCGAGGTCGCCACCGCGCAACAGGTCGCCGAACACCTCGTGGACGATCGTCCCTTTGACCACCGGATAGTTCAGCGGGATCCCCGAGAGCTTGTTTAAATAGTACAGCCGGGGACACTGCACCCACGACCGGACGTCGGTGACGTCGACCAGGAAATCCGGCTGGAGGACGACCGCGGAGTCGCCGCCCGTCGCGTACGTCGTCTCGCCGCGATACTCGTCGGTCTGGACGTCGGTGACCAGCAGTTCCATTCCCGGTTCGGCGATCTCGGCGGTGTGTGTCCACTTGCCCCACAACGTCACCCGAATCTCGTCACCGACGTCGGCGTCGCCGCCAGTACCCGCGAGGTACGCCTCGTCGGGATCACTCTCGCGGGGGCCGATCGGTCGCACGCCGAACTCGACCAGATCCCGGTCCCCGTACCGCGTCGAAACCGTTCGGAGTTCGCCGACCTCGAGGATGGCGCCGCGGAGGTTCACGGTCGATGCAGCGCCCCGGACGGAAAAACGGTGTCGGTGAACGCTCATCGCTGCCGGCTCAAAGCACGTGGCTCCGGACGGCCTCGACCGACCTGGGCCAGTCGCGTTCGAGCAGCCGCAACGCGGGCTCGACCGCCTCGCGGTGCTCGTCGATCCACGCTTCCGCCTCGTCCATCTGCCGACGCCACTCGGCCTCCGTCTCGATGCCGAAGTCGGCTGCAGTGTACGTCTCGCCGTCGACAGTGACGACGCCGTGGAGGTCGCCGCAGTTGGAGCACCGCGTCGACGCGAGGACGAAGTACTGCTCGAGTCGATCGTAGACGCCCTCGTCGACGTTGACGACGTCCTCGACGGCGATGCCGTCGGATTCGCAGGCGAAACACAGCGCCGTCCTGTTTCCGAGTGGTTTCCCGCAGTGGAGGCATCCGTCGGTCACGGGTCGTCTGGTTCCGCTTCGTATATAAGCTGTCGGCGACAGTCCGGACGACACCCCGGGCGCGGGCGCTCCACCGCCTCACCGAACGACTGTTACCGACATCGGCGCGCGACGCAGAACCGTCTCGGAGACGCTCCCCAGAAGCAACCGCTCGATGCTCGACCGGCCGCGGCTCCCCATCACAACGTGGTCGACGTCGTTCGCCTCGGCGTAGTCGAGGATTTCACGTGCGGGATCTCCGACTTCGAGCGCCACCGCCCGGAGCGCCGGCACAGGGGGGTCGGCGGCGTCGATCCGGTCGTTCGCTTCCGCGTTCAGCTCTTCGGCCTCCGCTTTGGCCCGGTCGTACGCTTTGCTGTCGAGGACGCCGCCGTCGGCGTCGGTAGCGATGCCCGCCGGGCCGATCACGTGCAACACCGACAGCTCACCCTCGGGAAACAGCTCGAGTGCAACGTCGAGGGCTTTCCAGGCGGTCTCGGACCCGTCGATCGGAACGAGGACGTGTTGTCCCATATCTTACGTTTCTCAGATACCATCATAGTCGTTCGTATAAATTTTGAAGACAGTCATGCAGCCCGGACAGTGCCGGTTCACCCGCGTTTATACCGGCGTGGCCCGATCCTCCTGTATGGCTTCGACACCCAAGACCGACGACCTGATCGCCTTCAGGCGCGATCTGCACGAACGGCCGGAACCGGCCTGGCGGGAGTTTTACACGACAGCGCGGATCGTCGAGGCGTTACGCGAGCGCGACGTCGACGAGATCCACTACGGTCGAGATGTCCACCGCGCGGAGGCCCGGATGAACGTCCCCGACGAGGCGGAGCTGGCCGAGTGGTACGACCGGGCGCTTTCTGCGGGCGCGGATCCCGAGATCCTGGAGACGCTGCAGGGTGGGTTCACCGGCGCAGTCGCCGTGATCGAACGGGGGGAGGGCCCGACGATCGGCCTCCGGGTCGACATCGACGGACTCCCGATCGCAGAGTCGGGCGAGGCGGGTCACGTCCCTGCAGACGAGGGGTTCCGGTCGAAACACGACGGCTACATGCACGCCTGCGGCCACGACGCCCACGCGACGTTCGGGCTCGGCGTGATCGACGAGATCCTCGCATCCGATTTCTCGGGTACACTGAAGGTGTTCTTCCAGCCGGGCGAGGAGCTGATCGTCGGCGGGAAACCGATGGCCGAGTCCGGTCACCTCGACGACGTCGACTACCTGCTTGCCGTCCACATCGGACTGGATCATCCCACGGGCGAGGTGATCGCTGGTATCGACGGCTTCCTGGCTGTCAGGCATTTCTTCGCGGAGTTTTCGGGGGAGCCGTCCCACGCCGGCGGTCACCCCGAACAGGGGAAAAACACCGTCCAGGCGCTGGCGACCGCGGTCCAGAACCTGTATGCGATCCCGCGGCACGCCGACGGCGCGACGCGGGTGAACGCCGGGATCGTCGGCGGCGGCACCGCCACGAACATCATCCCCGAGGAGTCGTTTATCGAAGGAGAGGTGCGGGGCGAAACAACTGACCTCGCCGACTACGCCTACGAGAAGGCAGAACGCGTACTCGAAAGCGCCGCAACCATGCACGAGTGCGAGGTCGACGTCGAGACCCGCGGCGAGGCGCCCAGCGCCGAAAGCGATCAGGAGCTGGTCGACGTCGTCGCCGAGATCGCCCGGGACGTTTCGGGAGTGACGAACCTGCTGGAGCGCGACGAGCTCGGCGGCAGCGAGGACGCGACCTACCTCATGCAACGCGTCCAGGACAACGGCGGCTACGCGACGTACGTCGGCGTCGGTACCGACCACCCGGGCGGCCACCACACGAGCAGGTTCGACGTCGACGAGGAGTCGATCCAGATCGGGATCGACGTGCTCGCGGGGAGCGTTCTCGAGCTCTCGAAACGCGGGATCTGAGGGACTGGAACGGCAGAATCCCTGAGAAATCCACTTAAAAACGTCTACGGGGCGTCCAGGTCGCCTTCGCCCGAACCGTCTTCGTCCCGATCGGGTTCGTCTTGCTCTCGGTCGCCATGATCGCCTTCGGCGGATTCTTCGGCACGTTGTTGCTTCACTTCCCGGAGCCGATCGATCGGATCGTCGTCGCGCTCGACTCGTACTTCAGTGACGCCGTCGGGATCGAGCCCCGGTTCGCGTTCGGATTCCGGATCCGTCGTCTCCGCCGACTCCCCGTCTGCAGGCTCGGGTGACTCGCCGCCGAACAGGGATCGGACCCACGACCGGATCGTATCGAGGACACTCATCCGTCAGTAGTTCTTGAAAAGCAGCGCGCGCACGTCGTCTTTGGTCTGGGCAGTCGCCGTCTCCCCGTCAGGCAGATCGACTTCGTATCGCGCCTCCCCGTCGCCTTCCCGCCACTTGTCCTCGTGGGTGTCCAGCAGGCTCATCATCGCGTTCAGCCGCGATTCGTCGTCGCCGTCGTTGTTATCGCCGTCATCTTCTTCTACGCCGTCGTCTGTCGCTTCCGCGTCCGTTTCAGTGTCCGATTCTTCGGCGTCCTCCGGTTGTTCGATCTCTGCTTCGTCGCCGTCGATCTGCGTTCCAGCCGCGGCCGCCCGATCGGGGTCCTCGACCGCGTCGGCGAGATCCAACAGGTACGAGACGACGTCACAGTCCCGGACCGTTCCGTACTGGTCGACGTGCGCCTCCTCGAGTTCTTCCCGTAGCGAGTCGAACCGCAGTTCCTGAGGCTCAGTGATCCGTATTTCCGGCATTAGATGCTCGTTCCCGGCGGGGACATATCAAACCCACCGGCGCTACGTCCCCCGAAGGACCGCTCCCGGGCTCCGCCAGCGTTCACTCTCGGGCCCACTCGCGAACGGTGTTTGCGCCGTCTTCGGGCCCGCGGGCGATGAGCACGTCGTCGGCGAAAAGCTGCGTCTCGCCGGTCGGTGCCAGGATCCAGTTGTTTCCCCGGTGGATCGCCATGATCGCCACCCCGGTCGCCTCTTCCAGTTCGACTCCGCCGAGGGTCTCCCCCGCGAGCGTGCTCCCCGGTTCGACCGCCGTCGTCGTGATGAGTTCGTCGCTGTCCCCGATCGCCTGGCCGAACACCGGGTGGACACTGCCGTCCCGCAACACGATGTCTGCGATCCGGATCGCCGCGTCACAGATCGCTTCCGAGGCCGTCGCAAGATGGAGCAGTCCCCGGAGGCTGGCGGGTTCGCTCACCCGGTCGCCCGCCTCGATCACCAGCGTTTCGACCTCGTTTTTCAGCGCGTCCGACTGGCGTTCCAGGTCGCGCACCTCCGCGGCGAGCTGGT
This sequence comes from Halalkaliarchaeum sp. AArc-GB, assembly GCF_031432225.1. Classification (NCBI taxonomy): domain Archaea; kingdom Methanobacteriati; phylum Methanobacteriota; class Halobacteria; order Halobacteriales; family Haloferacaceae; genus Halalkaliarchaeum; species Halalkaliarchaeum sp. AArc-GB. The sequence continues at coordinate 113,861 of NZ_JAVKGM010000009.1, forward strand.
CGTCGTCGAAAAGCACCGCTGCGTAGGCGAGCCCGACCGCAAGCTCGGAGATGTCCTTCAGATCGACGAGCATGTCGGCGGCGCGGCCGAGCTCGTCGACGTCGTCACTGTGTCGATCCCCGGTGGCGTCGGGATCGCCGGTTAGCATCTCTCGGACTGTCCGCACGCCCGCATCCGGACCACGTCCGATGACGACGTCCCCGACCTCGAGGATCGCCTCCTCGTTCGGATCGATGTTCCACCCGTTCCCGCGACGGATCGCGATCGCGCTTACACCCGCCTCCGTCTCGAACGACAGGTCCCCGAGCGTTCGTCCGGCCGCCTCGCTGTCCGCGCCGACCGTCGCTTTCAGGAGAACTTCGTCTGCAGTCGGGAGGGATCCCCGGACCTCCGTCGGGAGACCGATGTCGTTTGTCACGATCGCAGCGATGTCGGCCGCCGCGTTCGTGATCCCGACCGCGGCCTCGACGACCTGGACGATCCCGACCAGCTGCTCGGCGTCCGAAGAGCGTTTTGCCGCCAGCATCAACGCGATCTTCGCGGGATACTGCAGGGAGTCGGCACGGGCCTCCAGCTCGAGGACCTCCTCTGCCAACAGCGGATAGTCGTAGAGAGCAGCTGCATACCCCAGATCGACCGACAGCTCCGAGATGTTCTTCAGCTCGACGAGTGTCTCCCTGACGTTCCGGGAGCGGTAGGCGATCTCTTCCATGTCGCGTAGTTCGTCCGCGACCGGTTAAGAGTGAGTGCTACGGCGGACCGACGCGGAGCCGACTGCGAGAGTCAGCAGTGACGGCGCCGCAGTTGACAGGCAGGATATCAAAGGACGACCGTAATGACCGCAAAGAGGATCAGAACCCCCGTGATGTCACAGACGTTCGTCACGACCGGGATCGTCGTGTCGTCGGGGTTGTACCCCAGTCGATAGGACGTCGAGACGGCGATCAGGCTCACGACGACGACGAAGACGGCAAGGAGCGTTCCGCTGACCAGAGAGATCGTGAGCACCTCCACGAGCCCGAGCGTCCCTCCGAGAGCGCGACCGATCGCCCAGGCGGCGACGCCGACAAGCGCGAAAACGGTGACCCCCAGCCCGATGATCGCTCCTGAGTTCGACCGGATCGACGGGTTGTCGACCGCGAACTCGAAGGTTCCCAGATGCAACTGTGTCGACAGCCGGGAACACATGATCGATCCGAGGTTGCCGGCGGTTCCGATCTGGACGGGAACCAGGATCAAAAGCGCCGGGTTCGCGAGCAGGACCTCCTCGAACGATTCGAGAACGGAGCCCGAAACCATCTGGAGGACGGACAGCCCGGCGAGCAGCGGCACCATCGTCAGCACCATCGGTTTGATCTGCCAGTCGTGGTCGATCGGTTTCGGGGCGAGCTGGTCGGCCGGGTGGTCCTCCTCGGAGAACTTCTCGTAGAGTTCCCCCAGCGAGTCACTCAGCCCCGTGAGGTCGTCGCCCGCATAGTCGTCGCTCATAGGAACAGCCCCACGAGATAGATGGCGACCAAAAGGAAGACGACGCCGAACACGTCGCCGAGCGTCGTGACCAGCGGTCCCACGATGTTGTCAGGATCGAGGCCTCGCCGGTAGCCGACGAAGACGACCGTAACGAGCGTAGACAGCATGAGAACCGCGGACAGAAAGCCCGCGACGATCATGATTCCGACCAGCTGCAACAAGTTTCCACCCCCGCCGGCGATCCAGAGGACGAGAAACGCCACGACCGCGATGAACACGGAGACGACCATCCCGTTGATAAAGGAAGCGACGACGGCGTTCGAGAGACGCCGGTCGAAGGTAAACCGTGGTTCGATGACCCCCTGATGGAGACCGCTGGAGAGCCGTGCGCCCAGCGAGCCGTAGACGCCGCCCCGGGTCGCCAGAAACGCAGGGAGCAAAACGAGGATCCCGGGGACGCTTTCGATTCCGGCGCGCATCGGTTCGCTCCCGAGTATCGTCCCTGCGAACAGTCCGGCAACGAGGCTGACGACGATCACTGGAAGCGCTTGCCGGTACACGTCCACGGCGGACGCTCGTTCGTACATACTGGTGGCATATCGGGCACCACAATAAAAACCGTCCGTCGAAGCGATGAAAACCGCACACTACCGGCTGGAACCGCGAGCCGGAGTCGTTCGCGCCGTCCAGCAAACCCCTTGTACGTCGGGGGCAAACGTTCCGCCGTGACAGACGTAGAAATCCCCGAGGACCACCCCAGATACGAGTCGCTCGTGACCCGTCACCGGATCGAGGGGGGCGTCGAGCGGGGGATCACGAGTCGCCAGGGGCTCATCGCCCAGGGCCGCGGCGAGGCGTTCGACTACCTGCTTGGCGAACGCACGATCGAGAGTGCCGATCTGGCCGCCCGGGCGGCCGCCGCCCACCTGCTTCTCGCCGACCGGCCGGTGCTTTCGGTCAACGGAAACGTCGCAGCCCTGGTCCCCGGCGAAATCGTCGAACTCGCCGACGTCGTCGACGCCGACCTCGAGGTGAACCTGTTCAACCGGACGGCCGAGCGCATGCAGGCGATCGCCGACTACCTCCGGGAACACGGTGCGACGGAGGTGAAGGGCCTCGCGGCGGACGCTCGGATTCCGGGACTTGCACACGAACGGGCGAAAGTCGACGCCGACGGCATCGCCGCCGCCGACGTCGTCCTCGTCCCGCTGGAGGACGGCGACCGGGCCGCCGCGCTTTCGGACCTGAGCAAAACGGAGATCGTGATCGACCTGAACCCCGGCTCCCGATCCGCCCGGGTCGCCGACGTTCCGATCGTCGACAACGTCCTCCGGGCGGTGCCGAATGTGACCCGGCACGCGCGGGCGTTGCGGGACCGACCGCGGGAGGAACTCGAGGTGATCGTCCGGGAGTTCGACCCCGAAGACGCGCTCGAGGCGGCCGAACGGACGATCAGAACCGGATCGTTCGCCGACGGCGGAGAGTAACCCACCGGCCGTCCGACAGCGGATGCGGTTCGGCGCTACTCGGGCTCGAGTGTCGCGCCCGCCGAATGCGTCCGACAGATCGTCGGATCGTAGCCGGCGTCGGTCAACCCCGTCCCGAGCGCGAAGACGCTCCGACCCAGCATCGCCATCGACGCCTCCCCCCCGGCGTCGTCGACCGCGTCGATCGCCTCCGCGACCTCGGGGGCCGCGACGCCGATCTCGCGAGTGAAGCGGCGCCCCTCCGCCAGCAGTGTCTCGACGGTTGGATCGTCCAACAGCCCAGTGAGTGCGCACTCGCCGGCCGCAGACAGCGCCTCCGTCTCCCCCGAGAGCACGTCCGGCGTCGACAGCTCGCCGAAGGTGACGTACTCGACGCGTCGGCAGTCCGGGATCCCGTCGAGGCTGCCGTAGCCGGGAGCGCCGGGCTCCACCCGGATCGGAATCCCGCCGCGAGCCTGTGCGACCACGTCCCCCAGGCCGGTCCCCGCTTCGACGTCGGCGGCGTGGGCGATTCCGACGAGCTCGTTTTCGGTCCGCCCGCAGCCGAACTCGTGGTTCGCCGAAAGCGCCGTCGCGAGCGCCGCGGCGCCCGAAACGCCGAAGCCGGCCCCCGGCGGCAGCGGCGTCTCGAGTCGAACTCGGGCCGTGACGCCGAGCTCCGCGAGGACGTGTTCGACCGCCTCGATCGTCACCCGCGTTCCGTTCAGGCGGATCTGAGTTTTCCTCTCGTTTTTATCCGCTGCCGGGCGCACGGTCGCGGTGACCCCTTCGGAAAGTGCAAGGCCCGCGCCCCGCGAGCCGGACGCAGACGGTGATTCGCCCCGGTGAATGCTAAAAAACGCAGTAACGTGTCCCGGGGCGAACGCCGTCGAGGCCGTCGGTCTCGTCATCGCTTCGTCGTCTCACTGCCGTCCCCTCTCACGGCGAGAGGCGCTGTCGGTCCCGCGGGAAGATGACGGCCTCGCGGATGTTGTCCAGATCCAGGAGGGTCATCACCAGACGCTCGCCGCCCAGTCCCCAGCCGGCGTGCGGGGGCATCCCATACTTGAACATCTTCGTGTAGTATTCGAACTCCTCGGGGTCGAGCCCCTGCTGCTGGAACCCTTCGATGAGACGGTCGTGGCGGTGTTCGCGCTGCCCGCCCGAGACGAGCTCCATCCGCGGGTGCATCAGGTCGAAGCCCGTCGAGACGGTCTCGTCGTCGTCGTAGTCTTTGATGTAGAACGGCTTGATCTCGGAGGGCCAGTCCGTGATGAAGTAGTGGCCGCCGACCTCCTCGCCGAGCGCGTGCTCGCCTTCCGTCGGCAGGTCGTCGCCCCACACGAGTTGCTCGTCGAGCGCGCCGGTGGCGTTGATCCGCTCGATCGCCTCCTCGTAGGTCAGCCGGGGGAACTCCCCGTCTGGAACCGAGAACTCGTCGGCGATCCCGAGCGCCTCCAGCTGCTCGGTGCAGTTCTCCGCGACCGACTCGTAGACGCCCGTAACGACCGACTCGCAGACGTCCATCGCGTCCGAGTGGTCACAGAAGGCGCCCTCGAAGTCGATCGAAGTCGCCTCGTTGAGGTGCCGTGGCGTGTTGTGCTCTTCGGCCCGGAAGATCGGACCGATCTCGAAGACGCGCTCGAGCCCGGAGCCGACCATCAACTGCTTGAACAGCTGGGGCGACTGGTTCATAAACGCCTCCTCGCCGAAGTAGGTGATCGGGAACAGTTCCGTGCCGCCCTCGGTGCCGGTGGCGACGATCTTCGGCGTGTTGATCTCGGTGCAGCCGGCAGAGCGAAGCTCCTCGCGGGCGGCCCGGAGGATCTCTGCGCGAACCTCGAAGATCGCCTTCACGTCGGGCTTGCGGAGGTCCAGCGTCCGGTTGTCCAGCCGGGTCGAGAGTTCGGCGTCGACCTTGCCCGACGGGTCCAGCGGGAGGTCGGTGTCCGCGGGCGCGATCACCTCGATCGAGTCGGGGACGACCTCCACGCCGGTCGGCGCCCGGGACTCCTCCTCGACGCCGCCGGTGACCGCGACGACCGACTCCCGGGAGACGGACAGCCCCGTCTCGACGAGCTCGTCGTCCATCTCGTCTTTCTCGAACTTCACCTGGATTCGGCCGGTCGTGTCCCGGAGAATGAGGAACGCGATCCCGCCGAGGTCTCTGATCTCGTGAACCCAGCCGGCCACCGTCGCCCGACTCCCGGGCTCGGCGTCGGCCGCGTAGGTCCGATCTTGCATACACGTCGGTTCATGGCCGCACGGTATAAATGACGCCGTTTCGAACTGGGCGATGGACGCGGCGACGGAGCGATCGACCCATGAAACGAACACCCACCGGCACGCCGGTCGGCGTCGACGACCCGTACGCGATCGCGGGGATCTGTGATCACCTCACAGACGACGGGCGGTGCCGGTTCGCGCTCGAACGCGCCGGCGACGACCCCGAGTTCGCCGACGCACGGCGCAGCGACGACTACCAGTGTCACGTCGGCGAGGCGGGAAACTGGCAGGCGTGTCCGAAGTACCGGTGGACCACCGACGGGAAACAGTGCATCCGGTGTGGCCTCGAGGAGCGCCGGCTCGCCGGCGAGAGCGTCCGGCCGCTGATCGAGGAACATCACCTCTCGTACGGCGGCTCGAATCCGGGCTCCCGCGCTGGAGACGCCGACAGGGCCACGGACGGGACGTCCCACGAACTCACCGTCGGCCTGTGTCGCTGGTGTCACGCGAAAGTCCACGGCTCGTTCGCCCGGATCGACGACGACGTCAACCCGGATCCGGAGGCGATCGCCGAACGAGAAACCCGCCGGGGGCGCGAGCTGGAGGAGCTGTCCTTCGAGTCCGCAAAGGAACGCTACCGGAACGGGTGGGACGACAGCGAGGATCCGGACGGCAGCGAGGATCGGACGTCAGACGGCGAGGACGCCTGACCGATCAAAACAGGTCCTCGATCGCCTCGTTGTCGAACGCTTTTGCGGGGTCGGCGCGCTCCTCGTCGGCGATCTCGACGGCCTCGCGGGCGCGCTCGATGAACCGTTCGAGCCGGTCGGACTGTTCGATCCCGCCGAGGAGGATCAGCGACGCGAGCCGATCCGTAGACAGCGGGAAGTCGCCGCCGCGCACCTCCATACTGCCGGTCTCCTCCTCGAGCCACCGGCGTGCGCGCTCGACGCCCTTGCGAGGGATCGCCTCCGGACGCCCGGCGACGACCAGAAGCGCCGTGTCGGCCTTGCTCGCTCCGGGGAGGCTCATCCCGGTGAACATCGCGCTGCGGGTCGTGCTCGTCACCGTGTTGATGTTGTCTTCGGCCGTCTCGCCGCTGGCTGCGGCGCCGTATCCCAGCGCGGAGATACCGCCGGTCGCGAGCGTGTTTATCACCTCACTGGAGTCGACGACGCTCTCGCCGACGCCCTCGACGGCCTCCCCGGCCGCAAGCAGGAGCCCGAGCCGCTGGGCGATGTGGTTGTTTATCGCGTCGAACCCCTCCTGGACGCTCTCGCCGCTGTCGCGCCAGGCGTCGTTGTCGACCAGAAGCAGCGAGTCGGCCTCCCGTGTGACCGTCTTGAGCGATCGCCCGGCGTTCGCCTGGTACAGCGCACCCTCGTCTTGACCGGGAAGGATCCCGATCGCGTAGATGGGCACGTTGTAGATCCGCTTGAGCCGGCGAACGAGCACCGGCGCGCCGCCCGACCCGGTGCCGCCGCCCAGTCCGGCGATCACGAACACCGCCTCCGTCTCGGAGGTGATCTTGTCGTCGAGCGCGTCCATTACCTCCGGGAGATCCGACTCCATCACTTCGGCGCCGAGTTCGTTGTCGCCGCCGACGCCGTGGCCGTTGACGCGGTCCTGGCCGATCAGTACGGTGTCGAGAGGGAGGGGCTGCAGGTCGGCCGTGGCGGTGTTGACCGCCAGCGCCGAGCGAATGGCGCCGAACTCCATGCGGGTGTCGAAGTTCGCGAGGGCGGTCGTCACCTTGCCGCCGGCCTGGCCGACTCCGACGAGGGCACACTTCATGTTCGGTGGTTGTGACTGTCGGACTTCAACTTTCCCCCACCGAAGTGGATCTACCGAACCGATTCCACCGGAAGATCCGGCGATCGGTCGCGTTACTGGAAGCCGATCCGGCCGCCGCGCTCCCGCATCGCGTCCGCGCCGCCGCCCCGGAACTGGTCTTCGATTTCCTCGTAATAGCTGAGGATCTCGTCGGTGATCGTCGGGCGGACCGAATCCATCGCCTGCCGGAAGTGTCGCATCTCGACCACCTCGGCGTCGTCGTCCTCCCGAAGCGCCTCGATGGCGGCCTCGCGGGCGATCGACTCGAGGTCGGAGCCGACGTAGCCGTCGGTTATCTCGGCGATCTCGCGCAGACTCACGTCCGGCGAGAGCGGCGATTCGCGGGTGTGGATCTTGAGGATCTGTTCGCGACCCTCCTCGTCGGGGGAGCCAACCATCACCAGCCGGTCGAACCGGCCAGACCGGATCAGCGCCGGATCGATCATGTCCGGACGGTTGGTCGCGCCGATCACCATCACCTCGCCCATCTCCTCGAGGCCGTCGAGTTCGGTCAACAGCTGGTTTACGACCCGCTCGGAGACGTTGTTGCCGGCGTCCTGCCCCCGGGCGGGGGCAAGCGAGTCCAGCTCGTCGAAGAAGACGATCGTCGGACTCACCTGGCGGGCCTTCCGGAACGTCTGTCTGATCGCCTTCTCGGATTCGCCGACCCACTTCGAGAGCAGCTGCGGGCCACGCACCGAGATGAAGTTGGCGTTGGTCTCGTTGGCGACCGCCTTCGCCATCAGCGTCTTGCCGGTCCCGGGCGGGCCGTACAGCAGCACGCCTTTCGGCGCCTGGATTCCCATGCGCTCGAACTTCTCCGGCTTCGAGAGGGGCCACTCGACGCTCTCTTTGACCTGCTGTTTCGCGCCCTCGAGCCCGCCGACGTCGTCCCAGGTGATCTTCGGCAGCTCGACGAGCACCTCCCGCATCGCGGAGGGCTCGACTTCGGTGAGCGCCCCGTCGAAGTCAGTGCGTTTGACGATCATCCGGTCGATGAGGCTCGGCGGAATGTCCTCCTCGTCGAGGTCGATCTCCGGGAGGTAGCGCCGCAGCGCCTTCATCGCCGCCTCCTTGGTGAGGCTCTCGATGTCGGCGCCGACGAAGCCGTGGGTCTCGTCGGCGAGCCGGTCGAGGCTCACGTCGTCCGACAGCGGCATCCCGCGGGTGTGGATCTGCATGATCTCCTTGCGGCCAGCCTCGTCGGGGACGCCGATCTCGATCTCGCGGTCGAACCGACCCGGACGGCGCAGGGCGGGATCGACGGAGTCGACGCGGTTCGTCGCCGCGATGACGATCACCTGCCCCCGGGTCTCGAGGCCGTCCATCATCGTGAGCAGCTGGGCGACGACACGGCGTTCGACCTCGCCGGTGACGTCCTCGCGTTTGGGCGCGATGGAGTCGAGTTCGTCGATGAAAATGATCGACGGCGACTCCTCTTTGGCGTCTTCGAAGATCTCGCGGAGCTGTTGTTCGCTCTCGCCGTAGTATTTGGAGATGATCTCCGGCCCCGCAATGGAGAAGAAGGACGCTGAGGTCTCGTTGGCGACCGCTTTCGCAAGCAGCGTCTTGCCGGTCCCGGGCGGGCCGTGGAGCAACACCCCCTGGGGCGGCTCGATCCCCAGTTTCTTGAAGATCTGGGGGTGTTTCATCGGCAGCTCGACCATCTCCCGGACGCGCTGGATCTCGTTTTGCAGGCCGCCGATGTCCTCGTAAGTGATCCCACCGCCGGTCTTTTCGAAGCCGGAGATCGGCTCCTCGCGGAGTTCGACCTCGGTGTCCTCGGTGATGAGACAGACGCCCTCGGGCTCTGTGGAGACGGCGATCAGCGGGATCGCCTGTCCGGGCGAGCGCATGAACGGGTGGTTCGTGCTCGACATCACCGGGACGATGTCGCGCTCGACGACCGGCCGCTTGAGGATCTGGCGTTTCACCATGCCGGCGGCGTCGGAGCCGAACTGCACTGACGCCTCCTCGGGGGGTGCGAGCACGAGTTTGTCGGCCTTCTCGGCGTCTGCCTTCCGGATCGTCACGCGCTCGCCGATGCCGACATTGGCGTTCTGGCGTGTGAAGCCGTCGACGCGGACCGTGTCGGTGTTCCAGTCCTGCCGGTCCGCGCGCCACACCTTCGCTGCGGTCGTTTCACCCCCTTCGATTTCGATGATGTCGCCGGGGGAGAGTTTGAGATGCAAAAGCGTGTCTGGGTCGAGACGGGCGATGCCACGCCCCGAGTCGTTCGGGTACGCCTTCGCCACTTCGAGTTGAACTTCGTTCATGCTTCGAGTTGGGTTCCGTTCGTTGTTGCGTCGGTCCTCGTCGCGTCGGTTCTCTTCGCACCGTTCGCGTTCGAGAGTCGTTGCAGTCGCCGAATAAGTGCTTTGTTCCGGGACGACAGGCTCTGAACCGTTCGGACTGTGCCGCCGTCGGGCGGCCCGCGCCTCCCGAGCGGCTCGCACGGTCCGGAGGCTTCGCGTCCTCCGGACACGCCACAGGGATCCAATCGTGTCATATACTGTCATGGTCGGGCCGGAACGTACAAAGCCCTGTCGGGTTCGGACGAACCCGCCGCCGTTCCGGCGATCCCACGACTTTTACCCGCCGGTCGCGTATCGGCAGTATGTTGCTGGTACGCGGCCGTGGGGGAGGGACCGAACTCACGGGGACGATCTACGAGCGCGGCGAGACGCCGCCGACGTTCAAGGGGAGCCCCGACGAGGGAGCGCCGTACGTGTGGATCTGCGACGAGTTCTACGAGGTCGAAAGCGGGGGGAGCGTCCAGCGCGTCGACGGCGAGGAGATCCGGATCGCGTTCGAGTCGCCGATGCCGCGGGGGTTCGACACCCGCGAGGACGCGATCGAGGCGGCGAAGGAACACGTCGAAACCCAGTTCGCCCGGATCGGCGTCGACGCGGTCTCGGTCGAGGTCATCGAGAACGTAGAGTTACAGAGCTGATCGACACTGCACCGGTACGGACGACTACTCCTGTTTTTCGTTTTCGGCCCGAACCGTGAGCACCGGACAATCGGCAGTCCGGACGACCTTCTCGGCGACACTGCCCAGCAGATACCGGTCGATTCCCCGACGTCCGTGGGTACCCATCACGATCAGGTCGATCTCCGACTCCTCGACGTATTTGAGAATCCGTCGATACGGCGAGCCGGCGGCGACTGACGCCTGAACCGAGCCGACGCCGGCGTCGACCGCTCGTTCTCGAGCCTCCTCGATGACCTCCTGTCCGTGTCCCTCGAGCGCCTCCAGCACGTCGGGCGCGCCCGCCTCCATCGCCGGGAGCGTCTCCTCGACGACGTACAGGACGTGCAGCGACGCGTCGTACTGGAGCGCGTGATCGATCGCGTGTTCGAGCGCCGCTTCCGCGCCTTCGCTGCCGTCCGTTGGATACAGGATTCGGTCGTACATCGTCTGGAGTTCGACCGGCAAGGGAAATAAGTACCCTCCACCTTCCGGCTGGACGATTCGAATCGGCGAGCCGGGTCGTAGCCGGAAGAAGTTCAAAAACGTCGGAAAAATCGACAACGACACAAAGATACGTAGCGTATCTTTATAAATGTCCCCGGAGTATTCCGGAGTTTGTTCCCTATTCACACACAACGTTTAATACTAAATCGGCAATTATTACGAGTATGGACTCCGAGTGTTCCATTCCATCGCGCACTGCCGGCCAGCCGAGCGTCGACTCCGGCACGAACTTCGGGTTTACAGCGATGCGTGGAACACACAAAGCGGAGCACCCCGGCGTAGGCGGCCCCACGTTCGGCAACCGTTTCGGTAGTATCCGGGAGGAAAGCGGAACCCCCCGCACCGAAGCGGTCGCTTCGGGTTCGATCGCGTCGCGCGTACATCGCCGGGTGGCCGACTCCGGTGACGGCCGTTATCGTGCCTGAATGAGCGTCTCACAACATCCGATCGCACTACGGATCGAACGGCGCGTGGGCGGGGCGACCCGGCTGCTCGCGACCGTCATGGCGCTGCCGCTGATCGACGGGATCTTCCCCGCGCTGGTGATCGCCGGCGCGCTCGCGACGCCGTTTGGCGTCCTCGAGACGGGACTGCTCATCTTCGGGGGCTCCGCCACGATGGCGGTCATCCTGGCGGAGATGGACGGCACGCCGAGAGAGCAGGCCGTCTCCATTCTCCTCATCGGGGCGGTGTTGATCCCCGTCGCCGCCGCGCAGGCGGCGCTTGCGGTCACCTTCGACAGCCTGCTGAACCTCGAAATCTTCACCCGCTTTGCGGGGCTCGTGATCCTGGCGATCGCCGCCAAGACAGCCAGTTCCAAGCTCGACGAGTACCTCCCGAACGCGGGCGTGATCATCGCGCTGGGGCTGGTCGCGAGCATCGACCTCAACGGGGCAGCACTGCAGCTCACGAACGACGTCGGCGTCGTGCTTCGGGGCGCCGCGGCGGCGGGCGTCGGCGTCGGGTTCGCGCTCGCGGTCGCCCTGCTCGGACCGCACCTCCGGGGGCGGGTCGATCTGGATCGGTTCCGGTTCGGCTCGGCGATCGCGCTCGGGGTGCTCGCGTTGCCGATCCTGGGCGTGCTCGACACGGACGCGCCGATCGCGCTGGCGACGCTGTGTGTCGCCGCCTTGCTGGCGTACGATCCCGAATCGACGCCGGCCCCGACGCTCCAGTCGGGCGACGGCGGCGACGACCCGGACGCCGGTATCGTAACCGGAACAGCCGGCGATCGCGGAACCGCCGGCTCGCTCGGCGCCACGGCGCGATCGGTCACCGCCTCGTCGCTGGGGCTCGGCTCCGAGGCGACCCCGGCGGACCGGGAGATCGCCGCCCGCGGCGCGGTCGCCGGGGGACATCCCGGCGTGAACAGCCGACCCGGCGGCCACGCCCCCGGCCCGGTTTCCAACGGCGGGATCGTCCACTCCACGGGCGACGACGATCCCACGGGCGACGACGAGGCTGGCGACACGGCGTCCGACGACGGGGACGAAACGGAGATCGATGCAGACGAGAGGGAGGTCGACGGTGACGGGCAGGCCGACGGTGAGGGGGACGACGATTACACTTCCGTCCCCGGCGAGGACGACTCGCGAGCGCCCTGGATGTGAACGGTTCCAGCCCGACGTGCGCAAGCGCTTAGGAGACAGAACCCAAGGGCCGGTATGAGCAATCGGGTCGTCGAAGGACGGATGGTAAACGCCGGCCGACTGGCGGAGTTGATCGAGGGCGAACGACCGATGGAGGCGGAGGCGATCGAGGACGCCGACAGGGAATGTCCAGACTGCGGGGGGAACGTCCTGCAGGTCGGGTACATGCCCAGCGTCACGGAGTTCGTGATCGGCTACAAGTGTCAGGACTGCGCGTGGAGCGACGACGATCGGGAGTGAGCCGTCTCCGCGGACCGGGCGACAGCCAGTCGACGGGAGCCGACAGTTAGTTGCCGGCGTGGCATCGATCGAAATCCCTTTAATCGGGTACGAACGAATGACACATGCGAGGGGACGTGGCCCAGCCAGGGAGGGCGACTGACTCCAGAGGCAACGCCAGGTGACGAACTCCAGACTGATATTCCGAGCGGCCGACTGATCATCGGTCGCGTTGACGACCCTCTGGAGTACCGAGGCAAACCGGAGATATCAGTCGATCGGGGGTTCAAATCCCTCCGTCCCCATCATTCTGCCGGCGCTCAACTTCGAGCGCCGGCTGCATCGCTGTCCGGTCGGAGGGATTTGAACCAGGGAGTGGAGCGAGCGGCGTAGCCGCGAGCGAAACGACCGAGGTTCACAATCCCTCCGTCCCCATAGCGGTCTTTACTCTATCTTATCACTTCCGAGAGGTATCTAGCTTAATAAAGGGCACCTCGTCGGTATCGGGTGACTCGTATCGTATCTTGAGGTGACTCCCCTGCCGACTGACACGCTTGTATCCGAAGTCGTGGAGTACCGACGCGATCTCTCGACCGGAGAAGTTCGTCCGGACCATTCACTTCGT